>JBCBNR010000294.1:0-4198 GCA_039821665.1 Pseudomonadota bacterium | reverse complement strand
TCGCGGTCGGCCCAGAACTCAAAGTCGTTCACGAGCGCATTGGCCAGGTTGTCCGCAGCGGTGGGCATATGCGGCGCCATTTCGGTTTTGCCGTCATTGTACAGACCCACCAGGGCACCCGAGGATTTGCGGGCCGGACCATAGGCGATCCACGTGGCTTGTGCGGCCAGTTGCTCGGTCTCGGTGGAGAAGACCAGGAAGTCTTTCGCAAGATCCTTGTTGGGGGCGCCTTTGGGGATGGCCCACAAATCGAAATCCAGGATCTGTCCGTCCCAGTTCACCTCAAAGGGCTGGCCCTCACCGGCGGCTGCATTGAAGATGCGGCCGTTATAGGCGGTGGTCATCAGCACTTCGCCATCGGCCAAAAGCTGGGGCGGCTGCGCGCCTGCTTCCCACCAGACAACCTCGTCCTTGATGGTGTCGAGTTTCGCAAAAGCCCGGTCCACGCCTTCGTCCGTGCCCAGCACCTCATAGACCTCCGCCGCAGGCACACCATCGGCCATCAGGGCCATCTCAAGGTTTGCCTTGGGGTTTTTGCGGATGCCGCGCTTGCCCGGGAACTTTTCCAGGTCAAAGAAGTCTGCAACGCCCTCGACGCCGCTGACCTTGGTGGTGTCATAGGCAAAAATTGTGGACCAAACGATGTTGGACACGGCGCAATCGGTGATCGCACCGGCGATAAAGTCGTCCATGGCCGGTGTGCCATCGGCACCTGCGGGCAAGACCGAGGCATCGATTTCTTCGAACAGGCCTTCATCACAGCCGCGCACCTCGTCGGAATACTCCACATCCACGATGTCCCAGGTGACGTTGCCCGCCTCGACCTGGGCTTTGATCTCAGCCAGGCCGCCGTTGTAATCCTCGGACACGATCTGGTTGCCGGTCTTGGCGATCCAAGGCTTATGGTAGGCCTCGACCTGGGATTTTGTGTAAGCGCCACCCCAGCTGACGACAGTGATGCTGTCGCTGGCCAAAGCTGCCGAGCCGATCGCTACAGCGCTGGTCGCTGCCAGAAGAACGGTGGTCAGTTTCATATCTTCACTCCGTGTTGGTACCCATTTGTCGGTTGCTCCCCTTCGGTAGCTATGGGCCGAAGCGGCCCGAAGGGTATTCGTGTTCAAGGTTAAGCCGCGTCCAAGGCCCGGCAATCCTCGATCGCCCAGGTTACATTGGTTACCTCGCCCACCGACAGGTGCGTGTGCCCTGCGGCGTTGGGTACTTTGACGATGAAATCCTCGTTGCCATGCACGCGCATGCGGCAGCGAATGTGATCGCCCAGATAGATCAATTCCAGCACGTGCGCCTCGACCGTGTTGGGCCCTGGGGCTGCGCCCACTTGCACCCGCTCGGGTCGGATCGACAGCAATGTGTTGCTGCCCGCACCGCCATTGTTCACGGACAGGGCCTGGCAGGTCGCGCCGTCTGGGAAGGTCACATGGACCACGCTGTCCTCAACCTTGTCCACTTTGCCCACCAGGCGATTGTTCTCGCCGATGAACTGCGCCACGAAAGCGTTTTGCGGGCGCTCATAAAGGTCCGAGGGCGGGGCGAGTTGCTGGATGCGCCCATCGTCGAACACCGCGATACGGTCCGACATGGTCAGCGCCTCGGATTGGTCATGGGTCACATAGACCACGGTTACGCCCAACCGCTCGTGGATGTGTTTGATCTCGTATTGCATATGTTCGCGCAACTGTTTGTCGAGCGCACCCAAAGGCTCGTCCATCAGCACCAACTCAGGCTCGAACACCAGGGCACGGGCCAGTGCGATGCGCTGTTGTTGACCGCCCGAGAGCTGTGCCGGTCGGCGCGCCCCAAATTCGACCATTTGCACCATGTCCAGCGCCCGGGTGACTTTCGCCTCACGCTCTGTCTTGCTGATGTTGCGGACCTCAAGCGGAAAGGACAGGTTCTCGGCCACAGTCATGTGGGGAAACAGCGCGTAATTCTGGAACACCATCCCGATCCCACGTTTATGGGGGGGGATGTTGTTGATGGGCCGACCATCGAGCAAAATATCGCCGTGGGTGGCGGTCTCAAACCCGGCCAGCATCATAAGACACGTGGTTTTGCCGGACCCTGATGGCCCAAGCATGGTCAGAAACTCGCCCTTGCCGATGAACAGGTTGAGGTCTTTGACCACCAACGTCTCGCCATCATAGCTTTTTTGCACATGGTCAAACGCAACGAAGGCGTTCGATTTATCTAAGGTCATAGGCCCGTTTGGTTTTGTTTCCCTGTTGGCGGGAAGCCTTGCAAAACTCCAGCCCAGTGTAAAGCGATCAAAGGGGCATAACTGCCAGTGAATCAGGCGACCTTGGTCAAGTGCGCGTGAATCGGGCAGTTGCTTCGCTGGGGTAAGACGCGGCCCGCTTGCGCCACAGCCCCACGGTTTGTTGGCTAAAGCGGTCAGTTTTTCAGACCAATATCACCCCTATTGGCCGCTTTTTTGTTGCCTTTCGCATAAGGGTGTGGTTCGCACCCTTGCAAAAGCAGGGAGAACGCTAAGACATTCCTGCGACAAACTGACCATCAAGGCCAGACATGGAGGAACCAATGGCTTCACTGAAAATGCTCTGCGGGGCATCAGCAATCGCACTCACCGCGGTCGGCGCGCAAGCGCAGGACACGCTGGAGATGACATCTGCGTTCGGCAAAAACCTTCCCATCCTCGGCACCGCCGCGCTGGGCTTTGTCGACAAGATAAACGGCATCTCCGAAAGCGTGGAGTTCGAGCATTTCGATCCGGGCGAGTTGGTGCCGACGCTTGAAGCGTTGGATGCGGTGTCTGGCGGCTCGGTTGACGCGGCTTACACCACGTCGGGCTATTGGCAGGGTAAGATGACAGCCGCCTCGCTGTTTGCCGCTGTGCCGTTTGGCCCCGAGGCCGGCGAATTCCTGGCCTGGATGCTCTATGACGATGGCAAAGAGCTGTTCCAAGAGCTCTATGACCGCAACGACTACAACGTGCACGTCACGCCTTGCGGCATCATCGCGCCCGAAACCTCTGGTTGGTTCAAGAACGAGATCAACTCGATGGCCGACCTCGAAGGCCTCAACATGCGCTTCTTTGGCCTTGGCGCCGAGGTCATGCAGCGTTTGGGTGTGTCCACGTCCCTTTTGGCTGCGGGCGACATCTTCCCCGCGTTGGAGCGTGGCGCGATCGATGCGACCGAGTTCTCCATGCCGCGGATCGACGCGCGCCTGGGCTTCTACAACATCGCGAAGTTCAACTATTTCCCCGGCTGGCACCAGCCCGCCACCATGTTCGAGTTGCTGGTCAACAAAGACGTGTGGGACGGTTTGGACGAGCGCAGCCAGAAGCAAATCGAAGTGGCCTGCATGGCCAACATCACCGACAACTTGGCCGAAGGTGAGGCCACAAACTTCACCGCAATGGTCGAGAACACCGAGCAGCAGGGCGTGACCATCAAGCAATGGCCGCAAGAGATGCTGGATACCTTCGAGAGCACCTGGGCTGAGGTGGCAACCGAGCTGGCCGCAGAAGACGAGTTCTTCAAGATCGTTTGGGACGATCTGCAAGAGTTCCGCGAGGGCTACAAGGTTTGGGGCAACTCGATCTATCTGCCGCGTCCCCGCTAAGGGCACGCGCAGTTTGACCTTATGAAAGGGGCGGCCGCGCGCCGCCCCTTTTGTCAGCCGGGGGGAAACTATTCATGTCAGACAGCACCAGCCAAGAGATCGTGTCGATCAACGATCCCGGCGAGGTGGGCCGCGAGGACCACAGTTGGGCGGACAGGTTTGTCGTCCACGTCTCTAATGTGGTTGCCTGGGCCTGGCCCCTTTTGATGCTCGCCATTGTGGCTCAAGTGTTTCTGCGCGGGGCAGGGCACAACCAAGCCTGGCTGGATGATCTGCAATGGTGGATCTACGGCTTTGCGGTGCTCATCGCCTTTGGCTATGCGGTGACAACCAACGCCCATGTGCGCGTGGACATCTTTTTCGCAGGCTTCAGCCAAGAGCGGAAAACAAGGATCGAGATTTTTGGCCTGGTTTGGCTGCTTTTGCCGTTCATCATCCTGTGTTGGGACGTGACCTTCCATTATGCAAAATCGTCGGTGGACGCATGGGAAGGCTCGGACAGCCCCAACGGATTGCACAATCTGTGGATCCTCAAATGCCTGATGAACCTCAGCTTTGTGTTCATCGGTGTGGCCACCTGGGCCGCTTATGTTCG
>JBCBNR010000293.1:0-4204 GCA_039821665.1 Pseudomonadota bacterium | reverse complement strand
TTGCGCCAAGGTTTCTTCGCTCAGCTCGGATTGCGCGCCGTCAGCCTCTAGGCCGGTAAGCGAGGTCATCAGCGCCTCCAACTCGGCCTCGACGCCTGCCACCTCGGTCTCCAGCGTGCTCAGACGCTCGCCGAAATCGGTGCCGATGGTCTCGGACAGACTGGTGGACAGGTTTGCGATTTTGTCGTCCACTTGGGTGGCCAGACCGCTGGTTGCGGTTTCGATCTCGCCGCTGAGGTCGGTGCGCAGTTCTTCCAACGCGGTGTCGGGGGTTTGCTGCTCGGCCAATGCGGCCAACTGCGCCTCCATCTCCGCGCGCAAGGCTGCGATGTCCTGGCGCGCTGCGGACTCGCCCGGCATCAGCCAGGTTTTCACAGGACCCAACCCCGAAGGCAGCTCGGGCGCCACTTTAGGGGCCCCCCAAAGTGCGATGCCGCCGCCGGCCAGTAACAGAACCAGCCAGGTCAGCACCCGCGAGGCGAGGGAGGATCCGCCCTCCGCCTCCAACTCATCCTGGTGCGCTGCGACCTCCTGGCCGGGGTCGTCCTGGGCCAAATCATCATGCAGGTCGTCCTGCACGGTTGTGTCATGGGCGTCATCCAAAGTGGTATCGGTCGCGTCCGAAGATATTGGATCCGCGTCCTCAGGTGCCTCTGCCGGGTCATCGGCGGTCTCGATCAGCCCTTCGCCTTGCGCTTCAATCGCATCGTCGGACGGGGGGGTGTCCCCATCTTCGACAGGCGAGAGGCTAGCGTCTTCGGCCTGATCGTCTGGTGTTGATGTGGACGTCGTCGAATTCTTTTTCCGGGCCATGGGCCTAAACTCACTTCGCTAATCGGGCACGGTGGCAGGAGCGCCAGGGCTGGATTCGCGACATCAAGCCCTGCCTGACTGTAGGCCGTGGTCGGACCACGCTCAAGATGCAGTGCACAAAACTGGTGTGGCTAGTAAACGGTTTGCAAAGCGACCAACATGCTGTCCCCATTGGGCTGTTCGGCAATCAAAATTTCGGGCGCTGCCTGGAAATTCAGTGCGTTTGCAACGGCTTGAGACAGACATAGGGTAAGGGGAAGCGCCGTGGTAATGCCTGCTGTGGCTTGGCCGAGCAACCGGGCGGAGCGCGGGGAAAAAACCATCAAAACTCCCACCCTGCCTGAATTTAAGGCATCCCTCGCATGTGCCTCCAAGGGCAGGGCGGTTTGGGTGTAGAGCGTGTGGCTGTGCAACAAAACACCTTCTGCCGCGAAGTCTGAAACCAAATCGCCCGTGCTGTGCGCGCCCCTGCAATGCAGCACTGGCCCACGGCTGTGCTGGGCGGCCCAAGGGGCCAGCCCCTGCGCTTGCCCTGGACCTTCCAGTGCGACAAAGCCCGCGTCACGGGCCGCTTTGGCCGTGTTGGGGCCGACGCACAGCGCGGGCAGATCGCGCGACGGGCACAGCCGCGCAAAGGCGGCAACGCCGTTTTGTGAGGTGAACAGCAGGGCGCGCGCCTCGTCCAGCAGCGGCGGGGGAGATTCGGCAAAGCTGATGGCCTGCAGCGGTGCTATGATCGGGGTCCATCCCAAAGGGGTAAGACGCGCGCCAAACGCCTCGGCCTGGGCGCGGGGACGGGTCAGAAGGACCGTGCGCGGTCGCGCAGGATGCGTTGCACCAGCCATGGCGCGGTGGTAGCGCGTTGCGGATGATTGCGCAAACCCAGCCTCTGCGCTGCCTCGGGATCGAGAGCAGTTGTGACGAGACCGCAGCCGCCGTGGTAACCGGCGGGGGCGAGATCCTGTCGAATGTGGTGTTTGGCCAAGCTGGGTTGCACGACGCCTATGGGGGTGTGGTGCCTGAAATCGCCGCCCGCGCCCATGCGGAGCGGTTGGACCACGCGGTGCGCGCGGCCTTGGAAGGTGCGGCGTGCGCATTGTCGGACTTGGATTTGATCGCCGTGACCTCGGGCCCTGGTCTGATCGGCGGGGTCATGTCCGGGGTGATCACCGCCAAGGCGCTTGGCGCGGCAAGTGGCGTGCCGGTGCTTGGCGTCAATCACCTGGCCGGGCATGTGCTGACCCCGATGCTCAGCGATGGTTTGCGCCCGCCCTATTTGGTGTTGTTGGTCTCTGGCGGCCACTGCCAGTTCATCGCGGTCCTGTCGCCTCGCCGGTTCCAACGGTTGGGCGGCACCCTGGACGACGCACCCGGTGAGGCGTTCGACAAATCCGCCAGGCTGTTGGGGCTGGGCTATCCCGGGGGACCGGAGGTGGAGAAGGCCGCAGCGTCGGGGGAGGCGACGCGGTTTGTCTTGCCCCGGCCCCTGTTGGATCGGGAGGGGTGCGATCTGTCCTTCTCCGGGCTCAAAACAGCGGTGAGGCGGGCACGCGATCGGTTGGTGGCGGCGCAAGGAGGGCTGTACCAAAGGGACGTGGCGGATCTGGCCGCAAGCTTTCAAGAGGCTGTGGCGGATGTGTTGGCGACCAAGACCGAGCGGGCGCTGGCAGACATGGGCGCGCGCCACCCGATCACCGGGCTTGCGGTGGCAGGGGGTGTGGCGGCCAACGGGGTGTTGCGGGCGCGGTTGCGGGCCGTGGCCGAGGCCCATGATCTTGCCTTGAGCGCGCCACCGCTTGAGCTGTGCACAGACAATGGCGCGATGATCGCCTGGGCGGGGCTTGCCCAGTGGCAAGACGGGGCGGAGGCGGGTCAGGATCTTAGCCCGCGCCCACGCTGGCCCTTGGACGACCGCGCAGCCCCGCTTTTGGGTTTTGGCAAGCGCGGCGTAAAAGCCTAGAGAGAGCAAGACAGAGGCTGTAAAGAAGCGGGGAGAAGGCTATGAGTTTTGTGATTTACGCCCGGGACAAAGCGGGCGCGCTGGAGGTGCGGAAAACC
Source organism: Pseudomonadota bacterium (assembly GCA_039821665.1). Classification (GTDB taxonomy): domain Bacteria; phylum Pseudomonadota; class Alphaproteobacteria; order Rhodobacterales; family Rhodobacteraceae; genus CANLSM01. The sequence goes on along the minus strand of JBCBNR010000293.1, from coordinate 1,333 downwards.
AATCGTGACGCCCATCTGGCCTATGTGGAGGCAACAGGGGTGGTCAGCATCGCAGGGCCGCTTTTGGATGGGGACGGGCAGATGGCAGGCTCGTTGCTGGTGCTAGAGGTCGAAGACCTTGCCGCGGCCGAGGCCTGGGCGGCCGAGGATCCCTATGCCAAGGCAGGGTTGTTCGCGCAGGTTGATATCCGTGGTTTCAAGCGGGTGCGGTGATGGGATTTTGGCTGTTCAAATCCGAGCCTTCGGTCTGGTCTTGGCAAGATCAAGTCGCCAAGGGCGATGCGGGCGAGGAGTGGGATGGCGTGCGCAACTATCAAGCGCGCAATTTCATGCGTGACATGGTGGTGGGCGATCTGGGGTTTTTCTACCATTCCCAAAAGGAAAAGGCGGTTGTGGGTGTGGTGGAGGTGTGCGCAGAAGCCCATCCCGACAGCACCACGGAGGATGATCGGTGGGCGTGTGTGGACATCCGTGCAAAAGCGGCGTTTGCAACCCCGGTTACGTTGGCACAGATCAAGTCAGAGCCTGAGCTGGCGGAGTTGATGTTGGTGCGCAACGCGCGCCTGTCCGTGCAGCCTGTGGGTTCAGCGGAATGGGCGATGATATGCCGGATGGGCGGCCTGGATCCCGACCATCTGGAGTGAGACCTGTGCCCAAACTGTGCGACGAGGTGAGTGCCGTTTATGGCAAGCGCCTGCCTGCGGCACAGGGGGCGTTGCCCCCTGCGGCGGCCAGGGCCGCCTGACCCCCAAGATATTTTTACAAAAATGAAGAGCGGAGGGGCCTTTAGCGGCACGCACGCCAGCGGCCCCGGGCCAGATGGAAATGGTCTGCATGCAGCGCGTTGTAATCCGGTGACAGAACGGTGGGAAACCAGGTGCACGCGCTGGCCCGTGCGGCTTGCCAAAATGCAGCGGTTTGGGGCGAGGACCATGTGTCGCGCAGCATCAAGCGGCGGCCATCGGAGAGCGTAATGCCCGAGATGTCGAGGGCGTCCCCCGTGGCATGGGCGCTCATCGCGCGCCCATCGCCTGTGCTGGTGCGGATGGGCCGACAGGAAAAGCTGCCAAAATGGTGGATGCGGGTGATCTGTGCGCCCAGATGCGCGCGCGCCAGCGGCTCAAGCCCGTGTTCGACCCAAAGGGCGAGCCGAAGGGCGGAGGCGCAGCGCGTGGGCATGGGATCAAGCGCCGCCGAGCCCGTTTCGCGCAAGACCACCTGGCCGCGGATGTGGCACTGGGCGCTGTCCTCACGATCCGGGGCGGGGGTATAGGTGGCAAGGACCGCAAGGGCTGCGGCGAGAAAAGGTCATAGAAGTCTCCTCCAAATTCGG
>JBCBNR010000292.1:0-4206 GCA_039821665.1 Pseudomonadota bacterium | reverse complement strand
GACCTGCCAAGCTGCGAGGCTTTGCCAGCCCTGCGCACGGCACTGTCAAACGGCCAAGCGGTGGCCGTCCACCGGTCGGATGCACCCCAAGGCGCTGCGTGCTGGGTCTTGTGTGACGGGGCACCACGCGCCTTGGGCACCTATTCAGATGGCTGGTTCACGCCGTCGCGTGTCTTTGTTCTCCCAGACGCTGAGGCGCCAGGGTAGAAAGCCATCTTTAGGTCGGGATACCAAGCGGAAGGCAGGGTCACCGCCCTGTGCTGGGGGACCAGCACAGGGCGGGTCCGACACTCAATACATTAGCGCCACAGCCCCCTCAGGCATATGAGCGCAAGCGAGAAGGGTGACAAGAAAGCCCAGAACAGCCGTCTTGATTACACCTTCGTTCATCAACTCTTTAAACATTTTCAGCCCCCACTGATTTACTGGTTAAGGGTACGAACTTGACACCGCCTAACTACCAGACAATGCCCATCTCGCTCAAACACTCGCTACAGTTTTAGTAAATACACCGAAGATTTTGACGCAAAAATGGCGTCAAAACGATTTGTCCTAGGCATCCGGATAGGTTGCGCCATGTTTCTGGCGCTCGCGTGTGGGGATCGTCACAGTCGCGCTGGGTCCTGGCCTCAGTCTTGGGGCAAAACCCGCAGTCCAAGCTCGCGCAACTGCTCGTTTGTGGGCTCCGACGGGGCCTGCATCATCAGATCCTCCGCACGCTGGTTCATCGGGAACATGATCACCTCGCGAATGTTCTCCGCATCCGCCAGCAACATCACCATGCGGTCCACACCCGGGGCAATGCCCGCATGTGGTGGAGCGCCGAAGCGGAAAGCATCCAACATCCCCCCGAAATGGGCATCCACGAACGCCTTGTCGTGGCCCACTTTCTCAAACGCCGCGTACAGGATCTCGGGCTTGTGGTTTCGCACAGCGCCCGAGCTTAGCTCCACCCCGTTGCACACGATGTCATACTGATAGCCCAGGATATCCAGCGGCGCTTGGCCCTCCAACGCCTCCAACCCGCCCTGAGGCATGGAGAACGGGTTGTGCGAGAAGTCGAGCGTGCCAGTCTCCTCGTCCTCCTCATACATCGGAAAATCAACGATCCAGCAAAAATCAAAGCGCCCCTCGGCGGTCAGGCCCAACTCGCGCCCGATCTCCACCCGGGCTTTGCCCGCCACCGCTTCGAACGCAGATGGCTTGCCGCCCAAGAAAAACGCCGCATCGCCCACGCCCAGGCCAAGCTGCTGGCGAATGGCCTCTGTCCGCTCTGGCCCGATGTTTTTGGCCAGCGGGCCTGCGGCCTCCATCGCGTCGCCATCCGCGCGCCAGAAAATGTACCCCATACCCGGCAGCCCCTCTTTCTGGGCAAAGGCGTTCATGCGGTCGCAAAATTTGCGACTGCCGCCACCGGGGGCTGGGATCGCCCGGATCTGGGTGCCCTCTTGCTCCAACAAAGAGGCGAAGATCTTGAAGCCCGAGCCGTCAAAATGCTCGGACACCACTTGCATCTTGATCGGGTTGCGTAGGTCCGGCTTGTCCGAACCGTACCACAGCATCGCATCGCTATAGGCAATGCGCGGAAACTCCGGCGTCACAGGGCGCCCACCGCCGAACTCTTCGAACACGCCGCGCATCACAGGCTCGATCACCTGGAACACGTCCTCTTGGGTGGCAAAGCTCATTTCCATGTCGAGCTGGTAGAACTCGCCGGGCGAGCGGTCGGCGCGCGGGTCTTCATCGCGGAAACAGGGCGCTATTTGAAAATACCGATCAAAGCCCGCCACCATGCACAGCTGCTTGAACTGCTGGGGCGCTTGGGGCAGCGCATAAAACTTGCCCGGATGCAGGCGGCTTGGCACCAAAAAATCTCGCGCCCCTTCCGGGGAAGACGCCGTCAGGATCGGGGTCTGAAACTCGTTGAACCCTTGCGCTGTCATGCGCTGGCGCAAGCTCGCGATCACCTTAGAGCGCAGCACGATATTGTTGTGCAGCGTCTCGCGGCGCAAATCCAAGAACCGGTACTTCAACCGCGTCTCTTCGGGATAGTCCAGGTCGCCAAACACCGGCAGGGGCAACTCATCGGCCTGCCCCAACACCTCAAGGTCACGCACGAACACCTCCACCTCACCGGTGGGGATGTTGGGATTGACAAGCTCCGGGTCGCGCGCCTTCACCTCGCCATCGATGCGGATCACCCATTCCGAGCGCACCTTCTCCACATCCGCAAATGCAGCGCTGTCCGGATCGGCCAGCACCTGGGTCATGCCGTAATGATCGCGCAGGTCGATAAACAGCACGCCACCGTGGTCGCGCACCCGATGAACCCAGCCCGACAAGCGGATGGTTTGACCCACATTGTCTTTGGTCAGTTCCGCGCAAGTGTGCGTGCGATAGGCGTGCATGACATAAACCTCCGGCGTCCAGCCGGGCCTAGCTACAAGCCGCCCGGGCGAAGTCAAGGGCAAGCGCCCTCTACCACCGCTGTGAAACACCACTCTAAATCACGGTGCGCGCGCCCTGCCCCTTCACTTTGCCCAAATATCCCCGCCGGAGGCAAACCAACCCGTCCCCAAAGCGCGCCGCCACCCTTGCGCGCGGCCCCGCACACCGCTAAAGCCTGCGCGATTTCACCTCAGGAGAGCGGCCCGTGCCAAGACGCGACGACATCAAGTCCATTCTTATCATCGGCGCGGGTCCCATTGTCATCGGTCAGGCATGCGAGTTTGACTATTCCGGCGCGCAAGCCTGCAAAGCCCTGCGCGAGGAAGGCTATCGGGTGATCCTGGTGAACTCCAACCCGGCCACCATCATGACCGACCCAGGCCTGGCGGACGCCACGTATATCGAGCCGATCACCCCTGAGATGGTCGCCAAAATCATCGAGAAAGAGCGGCCAGACGCGCTTTTGCCCACCATGGGCGGCCAAACCGGGCTGAACACGGCACTCGCCCTGGACGACCAGGGCGTGCTGGACAAATTCGGGGTGGAATTGATCGGCGCCAAGCGCGACGCCATCGAGATGGCCGAGGATCGTAAACTGTTCCGCGAGGCCATGGATAGGATCGGGCTGGAGAACCCCAGGGCCACCATCGCGAATACATTGGAGGAGTGCATGGCGGCCTTGGATGATGTGGGCCTGCCCGCAATCATTCGACCTGCCTTTACCCTGGGCGGCACCGGCGGCGGGGTCGCCTATAACCGCGAGGATTACGAGCGGATTTGTCGCTCTGGCCTCGACGCCTCGCCGGTCAACCAAATTCTGATCGACGAAAGCCTTCTGGGCTGGAAAGAGTACGAGATGGAGGTGGTGCGCGACACCGCCGACAACTGCATCATCATCTGCTCGATCGAAAACGTCGACCCGATGGGGGTTCATACGGGCGATTCGATCACCGTCGCACCGGCGCTCACGCTTACGGATCGCGAATATCAGATGCTGCGCAATGCCTCCATCGCTGTGCTGCGTGAGATCGGGGTGGAGACAGGAGGCTCGAACGTACAATTCGCCCTCGACCCGGATACGGGCCGCATGGTGGTGATCGAAATGAACCCCCGCGTCTCTCGCTCCTCGGCGCTTGCCTCCAAGGCTACGGGCTTTCCCATCGCCAAGGTCGCGGCCAAGCTGGCGGTGGGCTACACGTTGGACGAGTTGGACAACGACATCACCAAGGTTACACCGGCCAGTTTCGAGCCCTCTATCGACTATGTGGTCACAAAAATTCCCCGCTTTGCGTTCGAGAAGTTTCCCGGCGCCGAGCCGACCTTGACCACGGCGATGAAATCCGTGGGCGAGGCGATGGCCATCGGGCGGACCTTCCAAGAAAGCGTGCAAAAGGCCCTGGCATCGTTGGAGACCGGATTAACCGGCTTTGACGAGATCGAGATTGGCGACAGCACGGGCGAGATGACAGCGGCACTTGCGCGTCAAACCCCGGACCGCCTGCGCGTGGTGGCCCAAGCCCTGCGCCAGGGCATGAGCGTGGAGGCGGTGGCCGCTGTGACCAAGTTCGACCCTTGGTTCTTGCGCCAAATCGCCGAGATCATCGAGGTGGAGGCGGCGCTGGTCCAAACCGGCCTTCCCAGCGATCCAACATCCCTGCGCGCGCTCAAAATGATGGGCTTTACCGATGCGCGCCTGGCGGCGCTGTGCGCCAATTCCGAGGGGGATGTGCGCGAGGCGCGCCGGGCGGCAGGGGTGGT
>JBCBNR010000291.1:0-4207 GCA_039821665.1 Pseudomonadota bacterium | reverse complement strand
ACCCGGCCTCCTTTTCTTTGCAAGGGGTTCACTTGAAGCCGCGGAACGCGCCGATGACGGTGCCCGTCTCGCTCGCGGCCCCATGGGTCTGGAAATCCACGCCGAAGTCACCCACCAGTTTGGCCGCGTCATTTTCCAGCACCTGACCTGTGAGATCCGAGCTGAGCACATCCACCTGCAGCACCCCGGTCAGTTCGGTGATCCCCGTCACCTGACCTGTCAGCCGGTCCGCGCTCAGGCTACCATCCACGGCAATCGTCACATCTTGCGCGGCCCCTGCGCCCAAATCCACTTGGCCCCGGAACCCCTCGCCGGCGAACAATCCATTGGCAAAGTCAACCGAGATGTCCATCTGCCCCGCCGCCGTCTCCACAGCACCCAGCGATGTTGCCCCTTGGGGGATCACCATAACCTCAGAGGTCCCGGTGTAGCGCACCAACCCGCCAGGCAGGGTGCTGGGGGCAAATCCGCCCACCAGATGAAACAGCCCCTCGCCCCCGTTGAGGGTGAAGGCAAAGGGGGGCTGCGGTGTATTGAACCAGCGCCCGGTGCCATCTTCGAACCGAAAGGTTTGGGCGTTGTAGGTAAAGCGCACGATCTCACCGCCCAATTGCACGTCCAACGTTGTGCTGTTGACCAAGGTCACATCGGCCCCGCCGCGGACCCCTTCCACAACACCCCCGGATACCTGCACCCCAGCCAGTCGCAACGGCAGGGTTTCGCCCCACAGGGCCGAGTTGCCCAAGTGCAGAAAGGCGCCCGTGTCCGGGATCTCAGCAGCAAAAGAGGCATAGGTTGGCCGAGGCTCGGCGCCCGCGCCCAGCGATCCGCCCGTGTTGATGCCGTTCTGCGCGTCGTCCGAACCGCCGCCACCGCCCCCACAGGCCGACAGCACACCCACCAAAAGGATCGCACACACAGGACGGGGCAGAACGGATCGGCACGTCCCCATCTTACCCTCCTCAACCTCACACACCTGCCAGCGGGCGAAAGGGCCACATGACCCAACAGAGGCTCCGCACGCCTCGCAGTTTACGCTTAATCATTCCTCCATTTTGGTTACCAAACCCTTACCAAAGGGTTAAATCTGTCAACTGGGTGTCAAGTTGACTTGTCAGCCCGAACCCGAAGTTGCACCCGACCCCGTGCCGCGGTCGACCAATGAACCGTCACCTCTTGGCCGCCCAAACCCTGGTCCACATCCACATAAGGCATGGTCCACAGGGCCGCGCCGCTGCCGGTCTCGATGGATCCGATGGCCGTCAACCCTTCGGCCCCCAAAGCGCGCCCTGCGAAGGGCAAAATGTTCGCAAGGCTTGCCCCCCAACTGCTCTGCGCAGTGGTCTGCGCCATCTCTACCAGGGCCGGGCTTTGGGTGCGGTGAGTCACATCCACAAAGCTGTTCTCGTCAAAGATCAGGCTGCGCACCTCGCCCATATCCAAACTGCCCAGCGAGACATCGACACTCTCCACCCGGTCGATCACGGCACCATCGAACATCTTGAAGGTGTTGCCTGTGATCACAACGCCATCCACCGCATGACCATCCCCAAACGGCACAAACCGGATGAAAGTAAACCAGGCCGGCACGCTGTCCGCGGTGAAGATGTTCGACGTGATCGACACCGCGCCATAGGGCAGCTTGCCGGGAAACGGATCCGGGAAAGGATCGTATTCATTGGTGATGTCGATGGTTGCGTTGTCGCAATAATTGCCTGACATCACAGTCTTTGGGTTGTGGCGCATCAGCACAATCCCGGCTGAGCGCTCGCCCGGGTTTGCATTATCATCTTGCCAAAAGTGATTGCCGGTCACGATATGCCCACCGCCGCCTGCCACCAGAAAATGGCGGTGCTGAACCGCTCGGTTGTTGCGGATCTTCACATCATTCGAGTTGATGTTGATCGCAACAGAGGTGCGGTTCTGCACCAATTCGTTGTCATCAAAGGCGATGAACTGGTTGCGATCAATCGAGATCCCGTTGCACCCCTTCCCGATGGAGGTGATCGCCCGATGCCCGGGCCGGGCGAAAAAGCAATCGCGGATCGACCAGGCAATCCCATCGGGCGGCAACAGAATGCCCGCGCCCCGGCGATTGCCCAGAAACTCGATGTCTTCGATCTGAAACCGGTTCATCCGGGTAAAGCCCGAGAAGTCGAGCAAGTATTTGAACCGGGTGAACGTATAGGACTGGCTGGCTCCTGCAAGCACCAGGGGCTGGCTAATCCGCACGCTTTGGGCGGCGACATCGACGGATGTGACATAGACCTCGCGCCCCACCCCGTAGCCTTCCACCAAGGATCCTTTGCGCACAGCGGCGACGTTCACCACATTGGTCAACAGGGTCTGATCCGCACCCCGATTATAGCTTGCCGTCGTGGTCACCACCTCAGGCGTCCAGGCGGCTGTGTTGTTGGCCGACAACTGACCATTGCGCAGCGCCCGCCGGTTGCCATAGGTCTGAACCGTCGCCACCCCATCGAACACATCCACCGGCTCGTCCAGTTGGAACCGCCGCCCCTTCAAATCCAAGCTCTCGTGGTCAATGGAGTGAAACAGCGCTTGAAGCGCCCGGCGCAGCCCCTCCAACTCGCTGTCAAAGGCATCGATATAGGCGTTGATGTCCAGCTCTGCGCGCAGCAGCAGATGGTCCTCACGGTCCATCGAGACGGTGCCTTGAAAGCGCACCCGATTGTCCAGACTGACCGAACTGCCCAGACGATAGACGCCGGCGGGCACCAGAATATCGCGCCCGTCTGCGGCCTGGTCCGCCGCCTCAAACGCGGCGGCGTCATCGGTACTGCCATCGCCAACAGCACCAAAATCCACCACATCCACCCAATCGGCCAGTTGCCCAAAGAACGCGGCGGTGGCATCGGTGATCGAAAGGCTCTCGATCCGGACCACCGCGCCATTGTCCCCCACCACATCCAAGCCCAAATGGCCAAAGACAACGTCGCCCCCCCAGACCATGTTCACACCCGCCCGCGCACCGCGACCCAGGATCGCCCGCACGGTGACCACCTGACCATAGCTCGTCAGATCCACCTGCGGGCCCGTGGTCACCAGGCCCTGTACCTCCGCCCCACTGCTGTCGCCTGGATAGCCCGCGATGCGCACGGCACAGGAGGGCCCGCTCACCAGCTTGACCCGGGCCGACACCTCCAGGTAAGCGCCGGCCAACACCGGCGTCTCGCCCCCATAGCGCAGCTTTTGCGGGCTTGCGGTCTTGATCAGCTCCAAACAGGTTCCGAAATCCGCGTCCCCTCCCACCAAATTGCCGCTGGGGTCCGCATCATACCGGGTCTCGCCGGGCCGCCCGTTCTGGGACGACCAGTCCTGCAGCCCAAGCGCAAACGCAGGCGGCATCAAATCAACGCCATTGGTGATCGCAATATTCATCTGTCCAAGCCTCGCCTAAACGCGGGCAATGGAAAGAGGAGGAGAGCCGCTCGCCATTCCCGCTCTCCAATTTGCGCCGGGGGCCCGACGCGCAACGTCACAGGGGCCTAAAACCCTGGGCCTAACCAACCCCTAACGGGCCGTGCGATCGAAACGAAGCCTACGCAACATCGCGGCCAGGGGCGCGAACGCCCGGAGCCACCCCCAGTTTCTTCATTTTTGCACAAATATCCCGGGGATGACGCGGCCCCGCCCGCGAAAGGGGCAGCGCCCCTTTGACCGCGCCCCGCCGGGGCGCATGTGTCGTGGCGCCCCGCATGGGGGGCGCCGCTTCACGCAAGCTTATGCGCCGATCGCACCTGGGCGCTTGATGGATACGCCGTTGATCACCCAGCCATCATTTCCGGGTACCATCTCATACTCCAACAGATGCAATCCGCCGGCCTGATCCCGAAAAATCACGCTTTGATATTGCCGCCCGGCCCGCTCTTCCAGACGGGCGAAATCCACCGAACTGGGCCGGTGCACCATAGGATAGCCATTGGCCACCATCTGCCCGAACCGCTCGGCCGAGCCGAAAATCCGTTTGATGTTGGGCGAGGCATAGGTGAACGCGGTCGCGTAATCATCGACCTGAAACGCTTCCACCTGGGCTGAAATCACCCCTTGAATATCGTCCGACACCGATTGTGCCCAAACCTGGCCTGCCACCAGCAGACCCGCCAGAACTGCGATCACGTTGCGCATTTTGCTTGGCCTTTGCCTCAGATGGTGTTGTGTAGGGTAAGACAAAGGACAAGCAAAA
>JBCBNR010000290.1:0-4227 GCA_039821665.1 Pseudomonadota bacterium | reverse complement strand
CGAGAGTTTTTGCGCGCGCGCCTAACAGATCAGGGCAGGGTGGAGGTCTTTGCGTCCGAAGGTTCGGGCCGGGTGTCCGGGCTTGCTTGGGCGGATGGGCTGGTGGATCTGCCTGACGCGGCACTCAGCATCCGCCCCGGTGCGTCTGTACGCTATTTGCCCTATACCGCCTTCGGCCTCTGATCGATCCCGCGCGCAGCGGCGCCTGCGGGTTTGCGCCACCCCACCCATCGATTTTCCCAAAATACTCCCGCGCGGAGCGCGTCCTTACGGCCTGCCCCCCCTCAGCGCGTTTGCGACAGGGCCCCGACCGCGCGGTTAAGCAGCACGAAGGCGCGGGCGGACCGGGTCTCCATCGCGGTGTCCAAGTCCTCGTCGGACAGGGTTTTGGAGAGCTCTTCCAACAGCCCCTCAAAGCGGCGCAAAAGATGCAAGGCGGCGTCGCGAAACACCTCGTCCTCGCGGCTGCGCGCGGCGATCCGAGCAACTGCCGCTGCGTGCTGTGTGGGGTCGAGCGCGTGGACCAGGGGCCTGCGGTCGCCCAGGCCATAGGTCCGCCAGGCATCGGTTGGCAAAGGGTGCGCGCTCAGATCATCCAGGTAAAGACCGTCTTGCGACAGCAGGTTCAAGACATCCTCTGCCGCGCTCAGCACCTCGGCCCAGCGACCATCGGCGCGGGTCCGCTCCAGCGCGTCGAACCCATCCGCGTCATCCACATCGCGCGGAAAGTTAAGCGCCATCAACAGATCCCCGGTGCTCAAAGCAGAGGCCGGGCTGTGGGACGGTATCGGCTCCAACGGCAGCTCTGGCCCCTCTTGGGGACCTACCGGTGGGGCCGCGGCCGCCCGTTTGGGCTGGACGCGACCGGCCTCCATCCTTGATAGGCGGCGATCCAGGTCGTGCACGCGCTTTGACAGCGCCTCAAGCTCGTCTTCTAGGGCGCTGCCCTGTCCTGCCGGCGCGTGTGCAACGGCAACTGGAGTGCCGCGCAAATGGGCCAAAGTGAGCGCGCCCAAGGCAGGCGGCAGTGCCATCCCCACCAGCACCAGCGGCAGCCCGAGGGCCAGGGACAAGCCCCCCGCTGCCAAGACGTTCAGAACCGGCCCCAGGGCCAGGGCGGCGAGACCCAGCCACACGAATGTGCCCACAGCCCACCCCCAGATCCAGGGCCGCAAGCGGCGGGGGGCGGGCGGTCTGCCGGGATCCAGCGACATCAGTTTCCTTTAAGCTTTGGGCCCTTTTGGGGTTGGGCCTTTTCGGATTGGGAGCCTTTGAGCGCGCAGGCACTGGCGCCCCCAGCTGTGGCGCTGGGGCTGTGACGCGATGCTATTGGAAAAGAACCTCCAGCACCTCATAGCTGCGGGTGCCGCCCGGTGTGCGCACTTCGACGCTGTCGCCTTCCTCTTTGCCGATCAACGCCCGCGCCAGCGGGGATTTGATGTTGAGCAAGCTTGCCTCGATATCCGCCTCGGCCTCGCCCACGATCTGGTATGTCTTTTCGGCATCCGTATCCTCGTCCACCAGCTTGACCGTGGCACCGAATTTGATCGCGCCGGACATTTTGGCGGGGTCGATCACATCGGCCCGGCTGATCACCGCCTCAAGCTCTTTGATGCGCCCCTCGATATGGCTCTGCTGCTCGCGCGCGGCATGGTACTCGGCATTTTCCGACAGGTCCCCATGCTCGCGCGCCTCGGCAATTGCGCGGATGACCGCGGGGCGAGCTTCAGTCTTGAGCTTTTTGAGCTCCGCATCCAGGCGCGCATGGCCCTGTTTGGTCAGCGGGATCTTGTCCATCGTGTTTGCCGTAGATTTGGGCGCAGGCACGCGCCGATTTCACCGAAAGCTTGACGATAGGGTGCGCATGCACCGACTTCAAGCAGCGCCTGTGACGTTCCGTCCGTATTGACCCAAGCAGTGGTGGTGCATAACCGTAAGTTGGAATGCCCTCCAGGGTGCGCTTGAGTTCGTGAGAGGAAGAAAGCCATGTCCGATTTTGCACGCGAAGCGATGGAGTATGACGTCGTGATTGTGGGCGCGGGGCCCGCAGGATTGTCGGCGGCCATCCGCATCAAACAATTGGACCCAGACCTTTCGGTGGTTGTGCTGGAAAAGGGCTCGGAAGTGGGCGCGCATATTCTGTCGGGCGCTGTGCTCGACCCATCGGGCCTGGATGCGCTGATCCCCGATTGGCGCGAAAAGGGTGCGCCGATCAAAACCCAAGTCACCGAGGACCGGTTTTTGTTCCTGGGCGAGAGCGGACATATCCGCATCCCCAACTTTCCCATGCCGCCGCTGATGAACAACCACGGAAATTATATCGTCTCTATGGGCAATGTCTGCCGTTGGATGGCCGAGCAAGCCGAGGCGTTGGAGGTGGAGATCTTCCCGGGCATGGCCTGTTCCGAACTGGTCTATGGCGAGAATGGCGAGGTTGCAGGCGTGGTCGCGGGTGAGTTCGGCAAAAACCCCGACGGCACCCCTGGCGATGGGTATGAACCGGGGATGGAGTTGCGGGGCAAATATGTGCTCTTGTCCGAGGGCGTGCGCGGGTCGCTGTCCAAGCAGGTGATCGCCCAGTATGCCTTGGATGCGGATGCCGAGCCGCAGAAATACGGCCTGGGCATGAAAGAGATCTGGGACATCGATCCTAAGATGCACCGCGAGGGCCAGGTAACCCACACCATGGGCTGGCCCTTGGGATCGAACGCAGGCGGTGGCTCGTTCATGTACCACGCGGAAAACAATCAGGTCTTTATCGGCCTCGTGGTGCATTTGAACTACGAAAACCCCCATCTGTACCCCTACCAAGAGTTTCAGCGCTTCAAGCAGCATCCTGAGATTGCCAAGGTCCTGAAAGGCGCAAAGCGCGTGGCTTACGGCGCGCGGGCCATCTCGGAAGGGGGCTGGCAGTCTGTGCCCAAAGTGGCCTTCCCGGGGGGCGCACTTTTGGGGTGTTCCGCGGGCTTTGTGAATGTGCCGCGCATCAAGGGCAACCATAATGCCATGCAATCGGGCCGTATGGCAGCCCACGCAGCGGTCGAGGCGATCCATGCGGGGCGCGCGGGCGATACGCTTGAGGCCTATGAGACGGCCGTGCGTGTGGGCCCGATCGCGCGCGACCTTAAAAAAGTGCGCAATGTGAAACCCTTGTGGTCGCGCTACGGGCTGACCGCCTCGCTGATGTTGGGTGGCATCGATATGTGGTGGGCAAGTCTTTTTGGTGGGACCCTTTTTGGCACGTTGGGCCATGGCAAAACGGATGCGGCGGCCACAGGCCAAGCCCATCAGCACAAGCCCATTGACTACCCGCGTGCGGATGGCAAGCTAAGCTTTGACCGGCTGACCAATGTCAGTTTCTCGGGCACCAACCACGAGGAGCATCAGCCAAGCCATTTGCAACTGAAAGACCCCAACATTCCGATCCTGGTCAATCTGCCCGACTATGCCGAGCCTGCGCAGCGCTATTGCCCGGCCGGGGTCTATGAGATCGTGCGGGACGAAGATGGCGGCAATCCGCGCTTTCAGATCAACGCGCAAAACTGTGTCCATTGCAAAACCTGCGATATCAAAGACCCCAGCCAGAACATCACTTGGGTGACGCCCCAGGGCGGGGATGGGCCAAACTACCCGAACATGTGAGCAAATAGGCGCCTGCCATTATTGAAACATGATGGTGTGCGCCCTAGGCTCAGTCATACGGCGCTGACGCCGCAGTTTGAACGGAGCCTACCCTTGACCAAACGCGCGCCTCTTATCCTGTCGCTTGCTCTGGCTGGTGCGCTTAGCGCCCCCGGGGTGCTCGCCCAGACCTTTGCCGGGCCGTACCTTGCCGCGACCCAGGCGGATATGCGCAACGATTATGTGGAGGCGTCTCGGTACTATGCGCTGGCCCTGATCGAGGCCTTCAAAGACCCAGAGTTGTTGCAGCGTGCGATGGTCACCCAATTGGGCGCGGGCGACTACGATACGGCGCTGGTGATCGCGCGCCAAATCGACGGCGTCGGCGCAGGCAACAGCCTGACCAATCTGCTGCGGTTCGGGGATCAGATTTCGCGGGGGCGGTTTGAAGAAGCGCAGGCGCTGATCTCGTCCGAAGAGATGGACATCAATGTGCTGCTCAAGGGCCTTTTGCAGGGTTGGGCGGCTGTGGGCCAAGGGGATTACGCCCGAGCTGAGGCGGCGTTTGACGCGCTACAAGCCAACGAGTCGCTGCTGATTTACGGC
>JBCBNR010000289.1:0-4231 GCA_039821665.1 Pseudomonadota bacterium | reverse complement strand
GCCCGCCTGCATCGATCACACCCGGGCCCGAGGGTTGAGGCAATTGCGACAGGTGGCGCACGGGATGGGCTGATAGGGCTGCCTCCCAAGCGGGCGCATCCAGGTAGAGCCCGTCCGGCGACACCGGCTTGTAGATGGTGTCTAGGCGCGCGCGGTCTTTCAGCGCCTCCATGCGGGTTTGATACTGCTCGCTGATGCTGTCCCAGCGGGCGGCCTGCTGGGCCGGGATCTGTTCGTCCAAAACGATCGGTGCGTTGGGCAGATAGTCGAACAGGGTTTCAAGGCGGGCATGGAAGAACGGCAACCAATGCTCCATCCCGTGCGCCACCTGTCGCAATTGCCTCAACCCTCGGGCCCGGGTGTGATCGATGCAGGCGGGCGCATCGGGCGTGATTTCGCACCCGAACGCCAGCGCGAGGAGGTCAGCCTTTTTGGCGCCCTGGCCGATCATATCCGTGAGAGGCGCAAAACCGGTCATGTGGTGTTGGCCAGCTATTCCGACGGGGCGCGGGACCGGATGCGCACCCTGTTGGAAGATGCAGGGCTGAGCGATCCCCAAGACCTGCCGGGCGCGCGAGATTTGCCCGACGGTGTGGGGGGGCTGTTCTTGGCCCTGTGGCCTTTGGAACATGGGTTTGAGGCCAAGGGACTGACGGTCATTGCCGAGCAGGATATCCTGGGCGACCGCTTGATCCGCACACCCCGCAAACGCCGGGCTGAAAACTATTTGACCGAGGCGCAGTCCCTGTCGCCGGGCGACTTGATCGTGCATATCGAGCATGGGGTCGGGCGCTATAATGGGCTGGAGACCATCACCGCCGCGGGCGCGCCCCATGAATGCATCGCGTTGGAATATGCAGGTGGCGACCGGCTGTTCTTGCCGGTGGAAAATATCGAATTGCTCAGCCGCTATGGCCATGAGGAGGGGTTGCTCGACCGTCTGGGAGGGGGCGCTTGGCAGGCCAAAAAGGCCAAGCTGCGCGAGCGCATCCGCGACATTGCCGACAAGCTGATCCGGGTCGCGGCCGAGCGGGCCTTGCGCACCGCCGACAAGATGGTCCCGCCCGATGGCCTGTGGGAGGAGTTTTGCGCTCGCTTTCCCTATGAGGAGACCGATGATCAGCTCAACGCCATCGAGGATGTGTTGACCGACATGGCCTCTGGCCGGCCTATGGATCGGCTGATCTGTGGCGATGTGGGCTTTGGCAAGACCGAGGTTGCGTTGCGCGCGGCTTTCGTTGCGGCCATGTCGGGCGTTCAGGTGGCGGTGATTGCGCCCACCACGCTGCTGGCCCGCCAGCACGCCCAAAGCTTTGCGGACCGCTTCCAGGGCCTGCCCATCACCGTGCGCCAGTTGTCCCGCTTCGTGGGCACCCGCGAGGCCGCAGAGACCCGCGAAGGTCTCGCCAAAGGCTCGGTCGAGATTGTGGTGGGCACCCATGCGTTGCTGGCCAAATCGGTGAAGTTCAAGAACCTCGGACTGATCATCATCGACGAAGAACAAAAGTTTGGCGTTACCCACAAAGAGCGGCTCAAGCAACTGCGCTCTGAGGTGCATGTCATGACGCTGACGGCCACGCCCATTCCGCGCACTTTGCAACTGGCGCTCTCGGGCGTGCGAGAGCTGAGCTTGATCGGCACCCCGCCCGTGGATCGTCTGGCGATCCGCACCTATGTCACCGCCTTTGATCAGGTCACCATCCGCGAGGCGCTTTTGCGAGAGCGTTACCGCGGCGGGCAAAGCTTTTATGTGGTGCCCCGCATCTCCGACATTGCCGAGATCGAGGCGTTTTTGCGCGAACAGGTGCCCGAGGTGTCCATCCTGGTGGCCCATGGCCAGATGGCCGCGGGCGAACTGGACGACCGGATGAACGCCTTTTACGACGGCCAATACGATGTGCTTTTGGCCACGACCATCGTGGAAAGTGGCCTGGATATTCCTGCCGCAAACACGCTGATTGTGCATCGGGCGGATATGTTTGGGCTCGCCCAGCTTTACCAGATCCGGGGGCGGGTGGGCCGCTCAAAAATTCGCGCCTATGCTTATCTAACAACCCAGCCGCGTGCGAAATTGACGGTGCAGGCCGAAAAACGTCTGCGGGTCCTCGGCTCGCTCGACAGTCTGGGCGCAGGTTTTACCCTGGCCAGTCAGGACCTGGACATTCGCGGCGCAGGCAATCTTCTGGGAGACGAGCAATCGGGCCATGTGCGCGAAGTGGGTTTCGAGTTGTACCAAGAAATGCTCGAAGAGGCGATTGCCAAGATGAAGGCTGGTGCGCTCGAAGGGCTGTCCGAGGCCGATGAGACCTGGGCACCGCAGATCAACCTGGGCGTGCCCGTGCTGATCCCCGAGGCTTACGTTCCCGACCTTGACGTGCGCCTAGGGCTCTACCGCCGCCTCTCGGGTCTGGAGAACAAGATCGAGCTTGAAGGCTTCGCGGCGGAGCTGATCGACCGCTTTGGCAAATTGCCCCGCGAAGTGACGATGCTGATGAACATTGTGCGGATCAAATCCATGTGCAAGCGCGCGATGATTGCGAAACTCGATGGCGGGCCAAAGGGCGCGACCGTGCAGTTTCACAATGACAAATTTCCCAACCCCGCCGGTCTGGTCACCTTTTTGCAGGATCAAAAGGGCCTGGCCAAGGTCAAGGAGAACAAAATCGTGGTGCGCCGCGACTGGACGGCGGATGGCGACAAGGTCAAAGGCGCCTATGCCATCGCACGCGATCTCGCGGCTCTTGCCAAAACCAGCTAGACGCGCGCGCCCAGTTTCGCACACCCGCCCATCGAGTTTCCAAAAATACTCCGGGGGACGCGCCACGCGCGGGGGGCAGAGCCCCCGGCTCCCGACACCACGAGAGGACAGCGAAAGACTTGGATCAGCGGGTCTCCCCCAGTGCATTGAATACTTCGCGTTCACACAGCGGGTGATTTACGTGTCTCGCCTTGCGCTTAATGGGTGGGGGTTTCCTGGGGTGCGGTCAGTTCGTCAATCACCTTCTGCCAGGTCTGCGGCGGTTGCGCACCGGGCAGGGCATATTGGCCTGCCACCAGGAAGGTGGGCACGCCGGTGACCCCCATCTCGCGGGCCCGCGCATCCTCGGCGCGCACGTCTGCGATATCCGCGTCCCCGTCCAACAAGCGCCTGGTCACATCCCCATCCAGGCCGGCGCTGTGGGCGATCTCCACCAACACCTCGCGATCCGAGATGTCCTGACCGGCCACAAAATACCGGTGGAACAGTTGGTCCACCACTGGGCCTTGCCGCCCTTCGACGCCCGCCCAACGGATCACGCGGTGGGCATCGATCGTGTTGGGGGTGCGCCTTATCAGATCGAAGCGCACCTCCAGCCCCGCGGCTTGGGCGGCCTCTTCTATGCGTCCATAGGTGGCCTTCGCCCCGTCCGGCCCCCCAAACTTGGCCTCTAGATAGGCGGTGCGGTCCATCCCTTCGGCCGGCATGTCCGGGTTCAGCTGAAACGGATGCCATGCCACTTGAAACGGGTTGAGGTCGCGGCCCGACAAGGCGGTGTCCAAGCTCATTTTGCCGATATAGCACCAGGGGCAGATGGGATCGGACAGGATATCGAGGCGGATCATGGGGATGTGTCCTTCCAACCGTATTGGTCCACAAGGGCTGCGCGTTTCAGCTTACCCGTTGCGGTGCGGGGCAGGGATGATACTTGCCTGATCATCCTTGGGCATTTGTAGCGTGCAAGCCGCGCTTCGCAAGCGCCCATCAGAGTGTCCGTGTCCAGCCCGCCCGCAGACCCTTCGACAAAGGCCGCAATCACAGTGGTGGCGGGGCCGACCGGCAGATCCACCACAGCGCAGGCCGCAACACCTGCACACCCGTCGAGGACCGCTTCGACCTCGCTGGCCGAGACGCGAAAGCCGCCCGCGTTCAGCCGCGCCTCAGGGCGGCCCAGATAGGTAATCGCACCGCTTCGCGCTTGGCGCACCCGGTCGCCGGTCAAGAACCATGGCCCCCGAAAGGCGGCCCTTGTGGCCATTGGATCGCGCCAATATCCGCGCATCAGACCAGGGTCGCTGTGATGAACCGCCAAAATGCCTTCCTCTCCCTCTCGGACAGGCGTACCATCGGGATCGACCACCGCCACCCGTCGCCCCGGTTGGGGATAGCCGACGCTGCCCTGTGGGGCGGGCCGCCCGGGCGCGCCGGAGACGAAGGTGCTGATCTCGGTCATGCCCAGGGCAGGGTGGAGGT
>JBCBNR010000288.1:0-4250 GCA_039821665.1 Pseudomonadota bacterium | reverse complement strand
TTGCTAGAGCAGGGCTACGAGGTGCGGGCCTCCGTGCGATCGGACAGGCGCAAGGAAGAGCTTCAGGGCCTGTTTCCCGATGCTACGTTGGAGTTTGCAACCTTAGACCTGACCAAGGACGCGGGTTGGCAAGACGCCTTGCAAGGATGCGATGTGCTGATGCACACGGCCTCCCCGTTTCCCTTGAGCGAGCCGAAGGACCCACAGGACGTCATCCGCCCGGCTGTCGATGGCACGCTACGGGCCATGCGCGCAGCCAAAGCGGCCGGGATCAATCGGGTGATCCTCACCTCCTCCTGCGCGGCAATTTACAAACAGGCGGACAAGTCGGCGATGTCGCCCTCGGACGAAACCAACTGGACCACGCCGGATGATCCATCCGTAGGCGCGTATGAAGCGTCTAAAACCCTGGCAGAGAAAGCCGCCTGGGATTTTGTGGCCGAGACCCCGCAGATCGCGCTGACCACGATCAACCCAGGCGTTGTCTTTGGGCCACCGATGGACGGGCGCTTTGGCGCATCGCTTGAACTGGTCGAACAGCTGATGACCGGCAAGGTGCCCATGGCCCCGCCCATCGATATGGTGGCGGTGGATGTGCGCGACGTGGCCCGGATGCATGTCGCAGCCATCGCGTTAGAGGGCACGAAGGGCGAGCGTTTTGCCGCCGCAAGCGGGACGCACCGTTTCCTGGAATTCGGCAAGATCCTCAAAGCCACAGACCCCACCCTCAAGACACCGGGGCGAGAGGCGCCGGTCTGGCTGTTGAAGATCATGGCGCTGGGCTCAAAAGACGTGAAAGGCGTTCTTGGAAATGTCGGGCGCACGCTGGCAGTGTCCGGAGCCAAGGCCGAGAAGACCTTCGGCTTCACGTTTATCCCGGTTAAAGACGCGCTGATCGCGTCCGCCGAGGCGGTGAAGACCCACAAACTGAACGCGCGCGCCACATGAGGATTGCGTAACTTCGGGGCAGCCTCGACGGCGTCGGGAAGGCCACAAAAGCTTAGATCAAGCGGGTGGCGACAGAGAGGGGTGCAGCTGCCCCCCGCGCGCCCTCTAAGTGGCGCATATCCCCCAAGCGGTCACTTGCAGCTTGGCGCAAAAATGTCACGCCCCCGCAGACCCGTCTGCTAAGGGTTCGCCAACCAACACAACCCCGCCTATCGCAGACTTGGAAGACAAAGGATGGCACAAAGGTGGCGCGATAAACTCGCGTAGGCCCCACCTGGCCCGTAAACCAGCCCTTCGCTGCACGGCGTACCAATGGTTAAGATTCTGACCTGCTTTCCTTTCCACAAGGCACCCGGCACGGAATCAAGGCCGCTTGCGGCCGCCGTGCCAGCGCCGGACCGGCCCTATGGGCCGGCGCTTTGACTGGTCTTGGCGCGTTGTTCCATGGGTGGAAAGTCCTAGGCCACCATAAAGTTCAGCAGAACACATGGGTGTCGCGCCGTCCCCCGGTCCGGCGCTGGCACGGAGCTTCAGATCTGTGGAACGGGCTCCTCGCCGCGCTTCGCCGCGCGCTGCGCAAAGATCCGCTGCGACGCTTGTGCCCCGTTCCACCCTCAATCGTAGAACGCACCGCGTTAGGCCTTTGCGAACAACTTGGCTGGCACCGTGCCGAGAGCTTTGGCAGGGCCGCTGTCGCCGATTAAAATCGTCTCGGTGGTCTCTAGGCCCCAGCTGTCCATCCACAGGGCGGGCATGAAGTGAAACACCATGCCCGGGCGCAGCACCGTCTCGTCCTCCACTCGGATCGACGCTGTGCGTTCCCCCCAGTCGGGGGGATAGCTTAGGCCCACCGGATAGCCCATGCGCCCTTCGCGGCTGAGCCCATGTTTGGCCAGCACATCGAGAAAGGCGCGCGCAATGTCACAGGTGCGGTTGCCCGGCAATGCCGCCTCCAGCCCGGCGGCGATGCCCTCGATCTGGGCGGCCTCGGCCCGGCGCATGTCATCGGGTGGCGTGCCCAAAAACACCGTCCGACACAACGGGGCGTGGTAGCGGCGAAAACAGCCCGACAGCTCGAAAAACGTGGCCTCGCCCGCGCGCATCGGTGCGCCGTTCCAGGTTAAATGGGCCGCGGTCGCATCCAGGCCCGAGGGCGTGAGCGGCACAATCGCAGGATAGTCGCCCCAATCCTCGCCCACGCCCGTCAGGCCCGCATGGTAAATCTCAGCCACAAGGTCGTTCTTGCGCACCCCGGGGGCTGCCATGTCCAGCGCGCGCGTCACGATCTTGTCCGAGATCCCTGCCGCTTTGCGGATGAACGCGATTTCGGGCTTAGATTTGATCAAGCGTTGCCAGTTTACCAGCGCGGTTGCATCGACCAGTTCGGCCTGGGGCAAAGCAGCAGCCAACACCGCATGGGCTTTGGCGGAGTAGTAATAATTCTCCATCTCCACCCCAAGGCGCGCGCGCGACAGACCTAGGTCGCCCAAACGCTGCGCCAAATGGGACATGGGGTGGTGGGTCGTCGATTGAACGTAGTGGTCGGCGTAGCCCAGAATGTTCTCGTGATCCATCCAACAGGTGCGCCGCCCGCCCAACATGTCCATATGGCGGCCCCACCAGATGGGCTGTCCCTCCAGCCGCAGGATCACGCCTTGGTGGACATAAAACGACCACCCGTCATAGCCCGTCAGCCAAGCTTGGTTAGACGGGTCGGTCACAAACAACGCATCCAACCCGGCCTTGGACATCGCAGTCCGGGTCAGGGCCAAGCGGCGGTCGTATTCCGCGCGCGAGAACGGAGGCGTGGCCGCGTCGCTCAAACCCCCTCGCGATCCATGCGCGCATACCACAGCAGGAAATCGTGCACCGTGCCCTCATAGTCGGGGCCTGCGAGCGGGCCGCCCGTTGCGTGGATCGACCCCAGCGCGCCTTGCATCGCTTCCAGCTTCTCGCGGTCCTCGCGATTCACGTCTTCCCACAGGGCGATGCGCGCCGCCAAGGTCTCGTCATCCAACTCGTCCCCATAGGTGGACAGGGTCCAACGCACATCGATCCGGTCCGCCGCACGGGGCAGAATGCTCAGCGAGACCAGCAAGGTCGCCGCAATGCTGACCACTTGGCACGGGTACACCGCAAAAAGGGTAGAGCGGTGGCGCGCGGCCGGATCCAAACCCGGCGCGCCTTGCCCGCGCGGCGTGATATCGCTTGGGTAATTGGCGAAGTAACTGGTAAAGCCCGGGCCATTGGGCCCTTTGCGGCTTAGCCCCGTGGGCGTGTAGCCGTGCAGGGTTTGGGGATGCACCACCGAAAGGTGATAGCCCTCCATGAAGTTTTCCACCAACGCCTTCCAATTGCAGTCCCAGGTTTCCTGTGCGCTGTGGACCAAGCGATAGCGCTCGGGCTCGTAGGCGCCGATCAAGCTGTCCAAGCCTTCCAATGCCGGTGCCAGCGGCGGGGCCGTGTGCGACGGGCAGACATAGACAAAGCCATAGCGTTCTTCGCAAGGATACTGACCCAGGCGACAGGTGCTGGGGTCAAACCCGGCATTGTCCATGCGCGGGGCCCGCAACAACCCCCCATCGGTGCCGTAAGTCCAGGCGTGGTAGCGACAGGTAAAGCGCTTGGCCTGCCCCTCACCTTGGGCCAGGGGCATCCCTCGGTGCTTGCAGACATTGGCAAGCGCGCGGATCTTGCCTTGGTCGCGGACCAGCAGCACCGGCTCTCCCAGCAGATCGAAGGCGCGGTAGGCGCCGTTTTGCGGCAACTCATCCGTGCGCCCCACGCAATGCCAGCCGGCGCGCAGCATGGTCGCGCGTTCATGTGCAAACAGGTCCGGGTCGGTGTAATACGCCCCGGCCAGCCCCTGGGGCGCATCAGCCGGTGCTTGCGCTGTCAGCTGCAACCCGTCACGCAGGCGATGCAGATCGGTGGAGAAGGCGGCAAGGCTATTCATCGCCGGGCACTCCGTAAGAAGGGGCGGCCCGTGGGTCGAGCGCCCGTTGCACGTAATCGCCCATCTGCGGGGCATAGACGGCCCAAGCGGCCTCGATCGCATCGATGGGGCACCGCTCGGTCCAATCACAACGCAGGTCGGCCACGGGCCAGGGCACCGCGTCACAGATTTGCAACCCCGCCGAGTGGATGGGGCCGGCTTCGCCGCCCGCCTCCAGCCCCGCGCGCAGCGCTGCCAGCAGCCGGTTGCCCAGCGCGCCGGGTGCGCCTTCAAATCCGTCGACGATGGCCTGGGGCACGCCCTCATCGGCCAACAGATTGCCCGCCGCGATCACGTCACGCCCCTG
>JBCBNR010000287.1:0-4256 GCA_039821665.1 Pseudomonadota bacterium | reverse complement strand
CGGTGTGATTGATCGAGGAAGGTCATACGCGGTCCCGCTCTTCCCCTGCGTCCGTGGCGCTTTGGGGCAGAGCGCGTTGGATCTCGATCTCTTCTCGTATGGTTTCAGGGTAGGCGGTGAGAGGCGGTAGGCCACCATAGGCCGCATACATCAGCACGTCTCGGGCGATGGGTGCCGCGGCCTTAGACCCTCCACCGCCATGTTCCACCACCACAGCGACGGCATGGCGGGGGTTCTCAAACGGTGCATAGCCTATGAAAAGCGCGTGGTCGCGACGATTCCAGGGCAAATCCTCGTTCTTAAAGACGCCTTGCGCGCGCTCTTCGGCGGTGATGATGCGCACTTGGCTGGTCCCGGTTTTGCCCGCCATGCGGTGCTCGGGGTCGATGATGCGTGAGCGATAGGCCGTGCCGCGGCGGGAATTTACCACCGCGTCCATACCCTGTCTGATCGCGCGCAGGCCCCAGGCGGGCAGATCGAGCGGTGGTGCTTCGGCCCTTGGCAGCTCTCCTGCGCCGGTGGCACGGATGATCCGAGGCTCCACCGCTTTGCCGGAGGCGAGACGCGCGGTCATCACCGCCAATTGCAAGGGCGTGGACAGTGTAAAGCCCTGGCCGATGCCGGAATTGAGGGTGTCGCCCACCAGCCAAGCCTCGTCATGGACCCGTTGTTTCCAGGCTTTTGTGGGCGTTAACCCCTCGGATATCGCGGGAATCGGCAGGTTGTAGCGCTGGCCCAAGCCCAAGGTGCGGGCCATGGCCGAGATCTTTTCGATGCCCACGCGCTTTGCAATTTCGTAATAGTAGACATCGCAGGACTGCTGGAGGCTTTTTTCCAGGTCCACGTGGCCGTGGCCCCCGCGCCGCCAGCAGTGGAAGCGACGTCTGCCCAAATCGTAATGACCGGGGCACCAGACCGTCTCGCCCGGGCTGACCACGCCCTCGGCAAGGGCCGCGAGCGCCACCAACATCTTGTACGTGGAGCCGGGAGGATAGGCGCCAGAGACCGGTTTGTTGGACAGCGGTCGATAGGTGTTGTTGAGCAGGCTGTCCCAATTCTTCTGGCTGATCCCAAAGACAAAATCGTTCGGATCGAAGCTGGGCGCCGAGGCGCTGGCCAGAATATCCCCGCTTTCAATCTCCAACACCACGGCGGCCGCACTTTGCCCTGTCATGCGCGCAAGGGCATAGTCCTGCAAGGATTTGTCCACGGTCAGTTGCAGGTCTGTGCCCGCCTGACCGGGTTGGCGGCTTAGCTCGCGCATCACCCGACCCACGGCGTTCACTTCGATGCGGCTGGCGCCGGCTGCGCCGCGCAGGGCCGCTTCTTGTCGCTGCTCCACCCCCGTCTTGCCAATCTGAAAGTCTGGGATCTGCAACAGGGGATCGGGATCCTCCACCCTGTTCAAATCACGCTCTGACACCGGGCCGACATAGCCCACCACATGGGCCATCGAGACAGCCTGAGGATAGTGCCGGGTCAGGCCCACCTCGGGTGTGACGCCGGGCAGGGCAGGTGCGTTGGCCGCGACCCTTGCCAGGGCGTCCCAGCTGAGATGTTCGGCCACCGTCACCGGCACAAATGCAGAGCGTTTGGCGATGTCGCGCTTAACGGCGTCTTGGGCGCTTTGGGGCAGGTCGATCAGGGTGGCGAGCTTGGCCAAAACTTCATCCACATCGCCTGCCTGCTCGCGCACCAGAGTGACGCGGTAGTTCTGACGGTTCTCCGCCAGGACTTGCCCGTTGCGGTCGAAGATCAACCCACGGGCGGGGGGGATCAGGCGGATGTTGATGCGATTTTCCTCCGCCAGGAGGCGGAAGGTCTCGGCCTCGTCCACCTGCAAATGGCGCAAGCGCAGGCCCAGGCCGGTGATGACGGCGGCTTGAAGGCCCATCAGCACTAGGCCGCGGCGCACCGGGTTGGGCGCTCGCGCCTCGACCGCGGGGCTGCGGGCCCGTTTTGAGCGCCCAAATCTCATAGCGCCCCCTGTCGCCAACGCTCCGCCGGGTGGGTCGGGCGCACGCGCAGGCCAAACTGCAACAGACCCGCGGTGAACGGATAGCACAGAAGTGTGGTGATCCAGTATTGCAGGGCCGCCCCGTTGCCGGGGATGGGCACCAATGTGATCCGCAGGATAAACAGAAACAGGCAAAACCCGAGCGTGTAGAGCACCGAGACGGTCAGCCATTCCCCCAAAAACACCCGCTCTCTCGGGTCGTCGCCCCGGTGGCGCAGCAGCTCGGTTGCGCAGACTGTCGCCAGCGCCCACAAGCCAAGGGGTCGGTTCAGCATCACGTCGCCCAAGAAAGCAAGCCCTGCGATCAGGGCGAGCGGGGCGGTGTCCGGGCGGCGCAGCACCCAAGCGCAGGCAAGCAAGAAAAAGAGATCGGGCAGGATCGTGCGGCCCAACCCTGTGCTGAGCGGCAACAGCGGAACATACAGGCAAAACAAAGACAGCAGGATAAAGAGCGCGCGTTCACGCCAAAGGCCGGTGCGGCTCATTCCGGCACCTCGCGGGTGTCGCGTGCGGTCAATTCGGGCGCAAGCGAGGGGGCGATCAACTCGCCAGGTCCCTTGATGGGTGTGTTGGGTGTGCGCCGTAGAATGCGCAAAAACTCCAACCGTCGGTAATCTGCAGACAGCCGCACCCGCAACTGCCCTTGGGGGTCGAGCGCCACCTCGCCCACAAGCAAGTCTGGCGGGAACACACCGCCCGCACCTGAGGTAAAGACCCGATCGCCCGGTCGCACCCGGTCGGTATCGTCCAAAAACGCGAGCGGGGGGGCGCTGGTGTTGTCACCTGTCACCAGTCCGCGCTGGCTGGAGGGTTGCACCAAAACCGGCAGGCGCGAGTTGATGTCGGTCAGCAGCACAACGCGGCTTGTCCGCTCGCCCACGCCCGAGATGCGACCCACCAGGCCCAGCCCGTCCACGGCGGCCAACCCATCCTCCACCCCATCGATGCGCCCGACGTTCAAAAGCGCCGATTGCCGGAAGGGAGAACCGCTGTCCGTCATCACCTCGCCGGTGATGAAGCTGAGACGCGGGCTGACGCGCACCTTATTGAGCGCGCGCAGCCGGGCATTGGTTTCTTCCAATTGCAGGGCTGCTTCGCGCCAGCCTTTCATGCGCTGCAGTTCCCGGCGCAGCTCTCGGTTTTGCTCGTAAAGCGCATCGATGCTTTGCCAGTCACTGACCAAGCGCGCCACATAGGTGACCGGGTTCAAGGTCCAATCGAAGCTGGGTACAAAGCGGTCGATCACCGCCATGCGGAAGTTTTCCACCCTGGGATTGTCGATCCGCCATAAAACGAAGCTGGCCAGAAACACCACCACCAAAGCACCCAGAAAGATGCGCCGCAACAGGCGCATCAGCATTGGAAATTCGCTCTCGGTGGCCATCAAATCTGCTCCGGGGGCAGGGGCGGGTTAGCTCCCGAAATCTATAACATGGCGCAGCTGGATTTCATATTCCAAGGATTTGCCGGTGCCCAGGGCCACGCAATTGAGGCTCTCATCGGCGACCGAGATGGCAAGGCCCGTCTGCTCACGCAGGGCCAGGTCCAAATCGCCCAAAAGCGCGCCCCCCCCGGTCAGCATGACACCTCGGTCCACGATGTCTGCAGCAAGGTCAGGCGGCGTCGATTCCAGTGCCGTCATCACCGCTTCGCAAATTTGCTGCACAGGCTCGGCCAGCGCTTCGGCCACCTGCGCCTGGGTGATCTCGGTTTCCTTGGGCACGCCGTTCAACAGATCTCGCCCCCGGATCTCCATGGCCTGGCCGCGGCCATCATCGGGCATGCGTGCGGTCCCGATGGAGGTTTTGATGCGTTCGGCTGTCGCTTCGCCCACCAGCAAATTGTGCTGACGGCGCAGGTAGCTGACAATCGCCTCGTCCATGCGGTCGCCACCCACCCGGACAGAGCGGGCATAGACGATATCACCCAGTGACAGCACGGCAACCTCGGTGGTGCCGCCGCCGATGTCCACGACCATGTTGCCCGTAGGGTTGGTGATGGGCATGCCCGCGCCAATGGCCGCGGCAATGGGCTCGGCAATCAGCCCTGCCTTGCGCGCGCCCGCGGACAACACACTTTCCCGAATGGCCCGTTTTTCCACAGGGGTTGCCCCGTGGGGCACGCAGACAATGATTTTGGGCTTGGCCCAATTGCCGCGTTTGTGGACCTTGCGGATGAAGTGCTTGATCATCGCCTCGGCGACATCGAAATAGGCAATCACCCCGTCGCGCATGGGTCG
>JBCBNR010000286.1:0-4269 GCA_039821665.1 Pseudomonadota bacterium | reverse complement strand
CGCCGGTCGCACCCTGGCTGTGGCCGGTCATAGATTTGGTGGAACTGATGGGCGGGGTGGAGCCTTGGCCGAAGACACGGCGTACGGCCTCCACCTCGCCCACGTCGCCTACTGGCGTCGAGGTGCCGTGGGCGTTGATATAGCTGACCTTGCGGCCTTCGGGCAGGGTCTTCAGCGCGCCGCGCATGGCCCGTTCGCCACCTTCGCCGGAAGGGGCGACCATGTCGGCGCCGTCGGATGTGGCAGCAAAGCCTGTCACCTCGGCATAGATTTTGGCGCCGCGCGCCTTTGCGTGCTCGTACTCTTCCAAGACCACGATCCCCGCACCCTCCCCCATCACGAACCCATCCCGGTCCACATCATAGGGGCGCGACGCACGCTCGGGCGTGTCCCGGTACTTGGTGCTCAGCGCTTTGCAGGCGTTGAACCCGGCTATGCCAAGCTCGCAAATCGCGGCTTCAGTGCCGCCCGCGATCATCACATCCGCATCGCCCAAGGAAATCAGACGCCCCGCATCCCCAATGGCATGGGCCCCGGTCGAACAGGCGGTCACCACGGAATGGTTCGGGCCCTTGAACCCAAACCGGATCGACACCTGGCCGGAGCTGAGATTGATCAATGCCGCTGGAATAAAAAATGGCGAGACCCGGCGCGGCCCCTTTTCTTTCAGGGTCAACGTGGTGTCCGCAATCGTCGACAGCCCCCCGATGCCCGAGCCGATCAGAACGCCCGTGCGCAACCGATCCTCTTCAGCCTCGGGCCGCCACTGCGCATCCGCCACCGCCATTTCCGAGGCCGCCATGGCGTAGACGATGGTCAAGTCCACCTTGCGCTGCTCTTTGGGCTCCATATAGGCGTCGGGGTTGAACGTGCCGTCCGACCCATCGCCCAAAGGCACCTCGCACGCGTAATTCGTGGCCAGGTGATCCGCGTCGAACTTGGTGATGGTGCCCGCACCCGAATGCCCCGCCAAAAGGCGGCTCCAGGTCTCGTCCACACCGCTTGCCAAGGGCGACACCATGCCCAAACCTGTGACAACCACTCGCCGCATAGCACACCTCTTTGCGTGTCTTTTCGGATATCAACCGGGTTACATCACAGGGCGGGGCCTAAGGCCAGCCCGAAGCACGCCCGGCACCCGCCGCCCAAAACGAAAAATGGCGCCACCAGGGCGCCACCTTCACGTCCGACCCTAAGGGCCAGGTCTGGCCTTAGGCCGCGTCTTTGATGAATTTCACCGCGTCACCAAAGGTCTGGATCGTCTCAGCCGCGTCATCGGGGATCTCGATGCCGAACTCTTCCTCGAACGCCATCACCAGTTCGACGGTGTCCAGGCTGTCTGCGCCCAGATCGTCGATAAAGGACGCACCTTCAACAACCTTGTCCTCTTCCACGCTCAAGTGCTCGACAACGATTTTCTTCACGCGATCTGCGACGTCGCTCATGTCTCTTTCCTCGTATTAAGCCAAGGCTTGGGCCGAGGCTGTCTTATGGTGCGCGCGCCGGGGGGCGCGCAGGGTGTTTGTCCAATGGACACGGGTGCGGCAAAACGGGGCCATGCCGCATTCCGCTGCGGCCTACACCACGCCTGCCCGGATTGGCAAGTGCTAATCAAAAGGCGAGGTTTCAACCCTAAGGTTGGTTTAGATCATCGCCATGCCACCATTCACATGCAGCGTCTGCCCGGTCACATAGGCGCTTTCCTGTGCGGCCAGATACACCGCCGCTGCGCCAATCTCCCCCGGCTCACCCATCCGGCCCGCAGGGATTGCCCCCAGGATCTTGCCCTTTTGGTCATCGGTCAGCTTGTCGGTCATGGCCGTGGCGATAAAGCCCGGGGCAATCACATTCACAGTCACCCCGCGAGAGGCCACTTCCGCCGCCAAGCTTTTCGACATGCCCACAAGACCGGCCTTCGAGGCCGCATAATTGCCCTGCCCCGGATTGCCCGTGGTGCCCACCACAGAGCCTATATTGATGATCCGTCCCCAACGCGCCTTCATCATGCCGCGCAGCACCGCGCGGCTCAGCCGCATCACGGATGTCAGGTTGATGTCCAACACGCTGGCCCATTCCTCGTCGGACATGCGCATGAACAGATTGTCCTTGGTCACACCGGCATTGTTCACCAGAATGTCCAAGCTGCCCATCGCCGCCGACGCCTCGCCTGGCAGGGCTTTGACCACGTCCGCATCGCCCAAATTGCAGGGCAACACATGGGCGCGCGCGCCCAACTCGCCAGCAAGCGCCTCCAACGGCGCCACCCGAGTGCCAGACAGACCGACGCTCGCACCTTGGGCGTGCAGCGCGCGGGCGATTTCGCCGCCGATCCCGCCAGAGGCTCCGGTCACCAGGGCGGCTTTTCCGCTTAGATCAAACATACTCATCCCTCTTCCGCCATCGCGTTGACATCATCTGCGGTGTTCACAACCCGTGTCGCCACGGTTTTGTCGATGCGCCGGATCATGCCCGTCAGGGCCTTGCCAGCCCCCACTTCAATCATCTCTGTCACCCCTTGGCCCGCCATCCAAGCCACGCTCTCGCGCCACCGCACCGAGGCTGTGACCTGATCCACCAGGTTCGAGCGGATGACCATCGCGTCATGGGTGGCATGGGCGCAAACATTGGCAACCAGGGGCACTTTGGGGTCTTGGATATCCACCTCCGCCAAGGCGCGGGCCATAACTTCAGCTGCAGGCGCCATCAACGGGCAGTGGAACGGCGCGCTGACCGGCAGCATCACCGCGCGTTTGGCCCCCGCCTCCTTGGCAAGATCGGTGGCCCGCTCAACCGCGGCCTTGGTGCCGGACACAACCACTTGGGCCGGGTCGTTGTCATTGGCCGCGGACAGGACATCCGCTTGAGCGGCCTGGTCCACCACCGCGCGCACAGCGTCAATATCCAGGCCCAGAATGGCCGCCATCGCACCTTCACCCACCGGCACCGCCTCTTGCATGGCATTGCCGCGGGTGCGCAACAGGCGCGCGGTGTCGGCCACCCCCAGCGCCCCTGCGGCGCACAGGGCCGAATACTCCCCCAAGGAATGCCCAGCGACGAACGCCGCGGATGTGACCGCCACGCCGTTTGCCTCCAACGCCCGCATGGCGGCAACCGAGGTCGCCATCAGCGCCGGTTGCGCGTTCGCGGTGCGGGTCAATGTCTCAAGGTCGCCATCCCAGATCAGGCTGGACAAAGCCTCGCCCAGCGCGTCATCCACCTCCTCAAAGACGGCCCGCGCCTGTGGAAAGTTTTGCGCCAGATCACGGCCCATTCCAATGGCTTGGGCGCCTTGCCCTGGAAACACAAAGGCACGCGTCATGCCATCCTCCCGCTTGTTATGTTTCGGCGACTTATGCCCAGATTCGCGGTCGGCACAAGCAACTGGCAGAGGCCACAGGCTGTTTGAAACCGATTCCACACACGCTGTGCGTGCATTCGACCACCGCAACAAAACCAGCGGTGATCGCTACCCTAAAGCACAGGATTTTGTGGATAACCCTGTGTGACTTCACAAAAACTAGAAATTTTCCGAAGATTTTGCCCAGGCTTGCCGAATTTCCGTCAAAAAGTCATGGAAAACCTTACTCAAACATTGTGTGTTTTAAACGTCGTGGGTGCAGTCGCACCGTAGGTATGAGTTGGAGCTCGGTATGCTCGGGGGCAAGCTAAGAAAATTCGCTTCTGACGAAGCAGGTGTCGTAACGGCGGAGTGGATGGTCGCCACTGCGGCCGTTGTCATGTTCGCCGTTCCGGTGGTGTCCCTGATTGCTCAGGGCGAACGGGACTCGGTCACATCCACCACGGCCAGCATTGAAAAGAACGCATCCGCAAAAGATCCTTACCTCAGCCCCGGGTCCACACCCGGTGCGGCCACGGGGTCCACGCCGTCCGATCCGAATGCGGGCGGGCCGGTGGTCACCAAAGGCCCCTATGTGGGTCCAGGCACAACCATGGGCGTTGGGTCATCCGGCGGGTCTGGGTCCAGCACCCCCGGTGCAGGGCTTGGCGTTGACACGGGCCTGGACGGCTCGGGCGGCGGTGACCTCGGCGGCGGTTCGTCCGGCGGCGGTGGCGGCGGCGGTGGTGGCGGCGGCGCTGGCCTCTTCCCCTTCGGCCCTTCGGCGGAGGACGAGGAAGACGAGGAAGATCAGGATCAGACCGAGCAGGAGGCCTCCGGCCCCAGCTTCGCACCCGCGGGCGGCTGATCCAAACACCGCATCAGCCCACTGGGCACAGATAAATAGGCCACCTCACCGGGTGGCCTTTTGC
>JBCBNR010000285.1:0-4273 GCA_039821665.1 Pseudomonadota bacterium | reverse complement strand
GCCGGCCTGGTCACCCCACGGGCCTGCCACGCGCCCGCGCTTACCTACCCGCGGGAACCGCCCCCCACTCCCGGGGGGGTTGTGGGGGCGGGGCCCGCGGGCCTCTCTGCGGCGCTGGTCGCCTCCCGGCGGGGCCATGGGGTGACCCTCTTCGATCGCGCGGCGCGCTTGGGCGGTCAGCTCAACATGGCGCGCCAGATCCCGGGCAAGGAAGAATTCCATGGCCTGGTCGCCTATTACGAGGCCGCGGTGGCCGAGGCGGGGATCACGCTAAAACTAAACACAGATGTCACCCCCAACAGCTTGCAAGGCTTTGACGAGGTGATTGTGGCCACCGGCGTCACACCCCGCGATCCGGCGATCCCGGGCCAAGACCTGCCCCATGTGCTCAGCTACATCGATGTGCTGCGGGACCGCGCCCAGGTGGGGCCCCGCGTGGCGATCATCGGCGCAGGCGGGATTGGATTTGATGTGGCCGAATACCTGGCGCATCAAGGCGAAAGCCCCACGCAAGACCTCGATCTTTGGAACACCGAATGGGGCGTCAGCCGGCCCTGGGCCACACGCGGTGGCTTGGCCCAAGCGGGCCCGCAACCCCATCCGCCCGCGCGCGAGATCACTCTGCTGCAGCGCAAGGCTCAAAAGCTTGGCAAAGGGTTGGGAAAAACCACCGGCTGGATCCACCGGGCGAGCCTCAAGATGAAAAATGTCACCATGATCGGCGGCGTGAACTACGAAGAGATCAGCGAACAAGGTCTGCTGATCAGCACGGGCGAGGCGCGCGAAAATCCGACCTGGCTTCAGGTCGACAACATCGTGCTCTGCGCGGGTCAAGAGCCGCAACGCCACCTTGCGGACCAGTTGGAGGGCGCAGGCCACCCGATCCACGTGATCGGCGGCGCCGATGTCGCGGCGGAGTTGGATGCAAAGCGCGCCATCGACCAGGGCGCGCGCTTGGCCGCCACCCTCTGACCCCCTTCATTTTTGCCCAAATATCCCGGGGTCTGGGGCGGCGCCCCAGGGCGTCCACTGCGGCCAGAGCCTAGCGTGTCAGACGCGCCTTTCGACTTAGACTCGCGGCCAAATCCGCACAGATGTTGTGCATGGTCTTGGTCTTTCGATTGGCCTTGGTCGAGCAATCGGGCCGGGATGGATCGCTGCGATAGGCCGAGGCTTGGGCCTGTCGGAAGGCCCAGGGCGGCGTAAACCGCCCACGCCACAGGCCCAGCTTCTCGTGCTTGGCCGCCTCTTGCTGGGGCAAATACACTTGGCTCATCTGCACATAGGCCAAAGCATGGCCCGCGCGCACCATATCCGCGCCGATATCATGGGTCCCCTGCCAGCACCGGGCGAGGATCCGGCCAAACCGGTCGCGCCCCAGGGCCTGACATTCCACCGGCCCTTCGGCCACGATCTCGGCCATGAAGGCCGACGCCGCTGCCCCGCAGGGATAGGCCACACCATAGCGTAGCTCGCACAACTGCTCGGCCTCGGGGGCATCGATCCCGGCCAAGCGCACCAGATGCCCGTTCAGCCGCAGGGTGTCCCCATCAACCATCGTGCCCAGACCGGCCAAGCGCGTGCCCTCGGGCACGCCCGACATCACACGAGGCGTGTCGAACCCGGTCAGGCTCGCCGTCTGGCCCAGCGCGCTGGACCCCAAAACAAACAGCACAAGCGTGCCGAAAACACTGTATCGCATACCACCACTCCCAAGGCATAGGGTATGCGCGGTATGGCCCGAGATGTCAGTTTCCGAGAGGTAAAGACGCTAACGAGACCTTAAGGTCCGGGTCTTGAGCTGTTCCATGATGGCCAGCAATTCGGTTGTGATCCCGGTCTCCGACAGGGCGTGACCGGCGCTTTGGACCATTTTCAGGTGCGAGCCGGGCCAGGCCTTGTGCACCCCGATGGCCGTGGCGGGCGGGCAGATCATGTCGTACCTGCCTTGCACGATAAATCCCGGTATCTCCGCCAAACGGTCCATCTGATCCAGAATCTGGCCGTCATAGTCCAGGAACCCGTTGTTGATGAAGTAGTGGTTCTCCAGCCGCGAAAACGCCCTCGCATAGGCGCCCGACGGGGTGCCTCGCGCACCACTGTGTTCAAGGCTTGCCAACGCGCTTTCCCAACCGGCCCAGGCCCGGGCAAAGCGGGTCTGCTCTTGCACATCTTCGCTGAAAAGGCGCGTGTGATAGGCCGCGATTAGATCGCCGCGTTCTTCTTTGGGGATCATGCCCTCGAACTGGGCCCATTCCTCGGGCCAAAACGCCGCCGCACCGCCACCATAGAACCAGGCCAACTCGGCCTTGGTCATGGTAAAGACCCCACGCAGCACCAGCGCCTCCACCCGGTCGGGATGGGCTTGGGCGTAGATCAACGCCAGCGTCGCACCCCAAGAGCCGCCAAAGACGATCCATTTTTCGATGCCCAGCGCCTCGCGGATCCGTTCGATATCCGCCACCAGATCCCAGGTGGTGTTGTTGTGCACGCTCGCCGATGGGGTCGAGCGCCCGCAGCCGCGTTGATCGAACAGCACCGCGCGATACTTGTGGGGATCGAAAAAGCGCCGCATCGACGGCGAACATCCCCCCCCGGGCCCGCCATGCAGCACCACGACCGGAAGTCCATTGCGAACACCGCATTCTTCCACATAGATGCGGTGGCCGCCTGGCACGTCCATCACGGACGAGCGATAAGGCTCCCGCGGGGGATACAGGCTTTTACGCCCGCCCGCGCCATCATGTCTCGGGTTTTCCGGCATCGCCCGCCTATATCACCG
This sequence comes from Pseudomonadota bacterium, assembly GCA_039821665.1. Taxonomy (GTDB): domain Bacteria; phylum Pseudomonadota; class Alphaproteobacteria; order Rhodobacterales; family Rhodobacteraceae; genus CANLSM01. Next base: position 1,491 of record JBCBNR010000285.1, on the reverse strand, counting down.
CTAACAGCCAAAACCATCGCAGGTCAGTCCCATGAGCGCAACAACCGTTGAACCGTCCGAAATCGCTAAATTCGAGGCAATGGCGGCCGAATGGTGGGATCCGAACGGCAAGTTCAAACCGCTCCATATGCTCAACCCTTGCCGGTTGGACTATATCACTGACCAGATTGCGGCCCAGTTCAACCGCGATTTGACCGCCCCTGCCCCGTTTGAGGGGCTGCGCATCCTCGATATCGGCTGCGGCGGCGGGTTGCTGAGCGAGCCGATGGCCCGCCTGGGGGCCGAGGTGGTTGGGGCGGACGCCGCTGCGCGCAACATCCCCGTGGCCCAGATACATGCCGAGCAATCGGGGCTGAGCATCGATTATCGCCACACCACCGCGGAGGACATGGCCGCCGCAGGCGAGCAGTTCGATGCGATTCTCAACATGGAAGTGGTGGAGCATGTGGCGAGCCCCATCGACTATCTGATCGCCTGCGAGCAATTGCTCAAACCCGGCGGGCTGATGGTCTGCTCCACCCTCAATCGCAACCCCAAATCCTACGTCTTTGCCATCGTCGGGGCCGAGCAGGTGATGCGTTGGCTGCCCAAAGGTACCCATGAATGGGACAAGTTCATCACCCCCGACGAGCTGTTTGACCTGCTGCGCCAAGCGGGTCTTACGCCCGTGGACCGCAAAGGCTTTCAGTTCAATTTCCTAAAATGGGATTGGGCGCTCTCGGACCGGGATCTCAGCGTGAATTACGTGACCGCCAGCGAGAAACCGGCCTAGCCCACGAAAAAGGGCCGCCCAAGGCGGCCCCAATCCAATCGACTGTCGCGCGCCCTTAGGCTTTGCGACGGCGCGCCACCAGGCCAAAGGCCATCAGACCAGCGCCGAGCAGCGGCAGAGCGCCGGGCACGGGAACGGTGGTCAGCTCTTCGTCGTTGCCGACAAAGGTCAGGTTCAAGTCGCCGCCCCACTGGTCGGGCGACGGGTCCTTTACGGAGTAGCCCGAAATAGATGTGACGTTGGCGTCATAGGTGAACCAGTTGGAATACCCAAAGTTCATGTTCAACCAGTTGCCGCCATAGCCCAACTGAGGGGGCTTGGCATTTGCCAGCGGGAACACCGTTGCGTTCAGGACGAGCCCGGTCAGTGCGGTGCCAGTACCTGTAATCACAGCAGAATCCAGGTTGAAGAACTGAATGTAGGTGCGCGCATCCACATCGGTTGGGTCGTTGCTGTTGCACGAGTTGGAACCGGTGCCAGAGTTGCCACAGGCAGGCGAACCAGCATGGTTCGTCAGCTCGGTCAGCTCGAACTTATAGTCCATGGTCAGGCTGTTGTCGCTTTGGTTGTAGACAGAGCCTTCCAAGGTCAACGACCCGTTTTGCAGCGTCGCCTTACCGGAGGTTTGGTTCCAATAGGTCGATTCAGCGCCAGAGCCGTCGTTCAGCAATCCAGGCAGATACAGACCGTGGCCCGAATAGGCGTTCACGGTGTCATAG
>JBCBNR010000284.1:0-4275 GCA_039821665.1 Pseudomonadota bacterium | reverse complement strand
AAAGCCGGGCAAGGGCAGCAAGCGGTCCTCCCATCCAGCTCCCCCTGTCCGGCTGACGGCGCGTCCGGATTTCGGCGAGACATAGATCAAATCCTCCGTTTGATCCGTGGCGGCACAGCGCGACAGATCCAAGGGAAAGCCCAACGCCTCTGCCAAGGCCAACTCCCAGCGCACGTAAACCGGCGGCCAGGGCCCATCTTCGGCGATCAGATCCAACAGAACGCAGGTCGCCTGGTACAAGGCGGCCTGCGGCTCCCGCTCGGCCAGCAGCGCTTGGCACAGGGCCGTCACAGCGCCCAAGCCCGCCAAGCCCCGGCGCGAGCCCATCAGCACCGCTGCACGCGCCTGGGACACCTCCAACTTGAAGGTGCCCAAATGATCCTCCAACCGCGCCTGCCAGGTCACATCCACTTGATTTCCGGCTTGCAGATGAGGTGCCATTTTGCGCGACGCCCCCCCGCGCACCACGCCTGCATGGCGACCATGGGCGCGGGTCAACACCTCGACAATGGTGGCGGTTTCCTGATGCTTGCGCACGGACAGGATCACGCCTTCATCGCGCCACTCCATCAGGTCAGCCCCTCATCCCCCAACAGGGTGCGGCCTGCGCGGTCTTCGACCTCCACCACCCACAGATCCGGGTCAAAGCCCCGTTGACGGGTGATGCTGGCCTCGACCTCGGCATCTTGCCCTTCGCTCAGCACCTGCCAGGCGCGTTGGCCGTCTGGATCAAAGCTGCGCTGCCACAGCTGCGCCTGTCCATCGAGCGTGTTGGACTTGACCAACACGGCCCCTGCCTCCGGCGCGCCCTTGGCGGTGACGAATGCTGGGATATCGGCCAGGCGCAGGCGCGCCAAATACGCCGCCACCCAAAACTCAGCGGTCAATCGCGGGGTCATGACCTCACCCGTCGTTGAAATCGAGGCCCATTTCCGAGTACCTCTCCGCCTCGTTCAGCCAGCCCTCGCGCACCTTAATCTGCAAAAACAGGTGCACCTTGCGATCCAGAAAGGTGGTTAGCTCTTCGCGCGCGGCCATGGAGATGGCCTTGATGGTCTCGCCTTTGGGGCCAAGGGCAATGCCCTTGTGACCGGCGCGCGCCACATAAATGATCTGATCAATCCGGACAGAGCCGTCTTTACGCTCTTCCCAGGCTTCGGTCTCGACTGTCAACTGATAGGGCAATTCCTGGTGCAGCCTCAGGGTCAGCTTCTCGCGGGTGATCTCGGCGGCAAGCAGGCGCAGGGGCATGTCCGCAATCTGATCCTCGGGATAGAGCCAGGGGCCCTCGGGCAGCGCGTCTGCCAGCCAGTCGCGCAAATCCTCGACGCCGTAACCTTTCTCGGCAGAGATCATGAACGTCGCCGCAAAGGGCCGGATCTTGTTGGCCTCATCCGCGAGCGCCAGCAGCACATCACGCTGAACCCGGTCGATCTTGTTGATCGCCAGCACCACCCGTGCCTTCGGTGCCATGCGCTCGCTCAAGGTCTCCAAAATCGCGCGCGCGCCATCGGTCAAGCCGCGATGGGCCTCGAGCATCAAAACGGTCACATCCGCATCCGCCGCCCCGCTCCACGCAGCAGAGACCATGGCGCGGTCCAGGCGCCTGCGGGGTCGAAACAGGCCGGGCGTGTCCACGAACACGATCTGTGCCTCGCCCGCCAGGGCCACACCGCGCACCCGTGCGCGCGTGGTCTGCACCTTGTGGGTAACAATGGACACCTTCGCCCCGACCATACGGTTCAGCAGGGTGGATTTACCCGCATTGGGCTCGCCGATCAGGGCCACAAAACCGCAGCGGCTCATGCGCCCTCTCCTTCTAGCGCGCGCAGAAGCGTGGTCGCGGCCAATTGCTGAGCGGCGCGTTTCGACGGGGCCGTGCCCATCGCACTTTGACCCGAGGAGAGCACCACCTTGATTTGAAAGACCGGCGCATGATCGGGGCCGGTGCGCCCGATCTCGTCGTAATTGGGCGGTGGCAGGCCACGGGCCTGGGCCCATTCTTGCAGGGCGGTTTTCGGGTCGCGGGCATGGGCATCAACGGTTTGGAACCGCTTGCCCCACAACCGTACGATCATGTTCTTGGCCGCGGCAAACCCGCCATCCAGATACACCGCCGCGATCACAGCCTCCATCGCATCGGCCAGCAGCGCCTGCTTGCGCCGCCCACCGCTGGCATTTTCGGCCCGGCCCATCAACATCGCCTCGCCCAAGCCAATCTCTTGCGCCACATCCGCGCAGGTTTCCTTGCGCACCAGGGCATTCAGGCGCGGGGCGAGCACGCCCTCAGCCGCCGCCTGATCCTGGGCCAACAGCGCCTCGGCAATGGTCAGGCCAAGAACGCGGTCCCCCAAAAACTCCAACCGTTGATTGTCCGCACGCGCAGGCGAGGATAGCGAGGCATGGGTCAACGCCTCGACCAACAAGCCCGGATCGGCAAAGCTGTGGCCCAAGCGGTCCGCGAGGCGCGTTTGCTCGGGCGTCAGCTTGGCCACTCAGTTCACCGCTTTCATCAACCGGTCCGCCCGCCAGGTCCACACGAAAAAGAGCGAGCTGCCCGCGGACGAGAAGATGATGCGATCCGCGCGGCCAACGAAATCCTCGATCGGGACAAAGCCCAGCCCGCCGGAGACGGGCAAAAAGCGGCTGTCGGTGGAATTGTCCCGGTTGTCGCCCACGAAAAAGTATTGCCCCTCGGGCACGACGAACTCACGCGTGTTGTCCGTGGCGGATGCACGCCAGGACAGGGTGTTATGCGCCAACCCGTTGGGCAAGGTCTCGACGAACTGGTCCTTAAGGCATTCCGCCCCCAACCCCACGGTGCGGTTCTTACACAGCGGCGTGCGGTTTTCGGGGCCTTGGCGTTCGAACACTTCGACGAAATCCTCCACCTGCTCGCGCGGCACCGGTGTTCCGTTCAGGAACACTTGACCGTTGAGCATCTGGATACGGTCGCCGGGCATGCCGACAATCCGCTTGATAAAGTCGATCCCCCGCTCGGGCTGGCGGAAAACAACCACATCCCCACGCTCAGGCTCGGAGCCGAACAACCGCCCCTCGCTGTCCTTCAGGGCCGAGCAGATGTTGAAGGTGCCAAAAGCCGGGCAGGAGTTCCACGAATAGCCATAGGCAAATTTGTTCACGAACAGAAAATCACCGATCAGAAGGGTGGGCTTCATGGACGAGGACGGGATCCAAAACGGCTGAAACAGCAGGGTTCGGATCAGACCCGCCAACAACAGCGCGTAGAAGATCGTCTTAAGCAATTCCAGAACGCCGCCGCCCTTGGACTGTGATTTGCTCGCCATAATCTGCCCTAGCTTTTCAATGTGGTCGCTGTTTGGGGTGTTGGGGCGCGGCTGTCAAGAAAGGCTCGGACGGGCCTCGATCACAACAAAGGCCTGCGCCCATGGGTGGTCATCGGTCAAGGTGACATGGATGATCGCCTCGTGCCCCTCGGGCGTCAGATCGTCCAACCGCGCGGCGGCCCAGCCGGTTACGTGCATCACCGGCTGCCCTGTGCGCAGGTTGCTCACCGCCATATCCTTCCAAGCAATGCCCATGCGCAGGCCCGTGCCCAACGCTTTCGAACATGCCTCTTTGGCGGCCCAGCGTTTCGCGTATGTACCCGCGACATCCGCGCGGCGTTCGGCCTTGGTCTGCTCGATTTCGGTAAAAACGCGGTTGCGGAACCGGTCGCCAAACCGTGCGAGTGTGGCCTCGATCCGCTCGATATTGCACAGATCCGTACCCACGCCCAAAATCACTGGGCGGCCTGTGGAAAAGCCTCGCGCCGGGCTTCGTCCATCAAGGCGCGCATCCGGCGGATGGCCCCATCAAGGCCCAGAAACACCGCTTCACCGATGAGAAAATGGCCGATGTTCAGCTCCATCACCTGGGGGATGGCCGCGACCGGTTGCACGGTTTCGAAGCTCAGGCCATGGCCCGCATGCACCTCCAACCCCAGATCATGGGCAAAGGCCGCCATATCGCGCAGCTTGGCAAGCTCGGCATCGCGGGTGGCAAAATCGCCCTCCACATGGGCATCGCAATAGGCCCCCGTGTGCAACTCGATCACCGGCGCGCCGATGCGCGCGGCGGCCTCGATCTGCCGCTTATCAGCACCGATAAAGATCGAGATTCGGCACCCAGCCTGCGCCAACGGAGCGATGTAATGGGCAAGTTTGTTTTCTTCGCGCGCCACTTCCAGGCCACCTTCGGTCGTCCGCTCTTCGCGTTTTTCAGGCACTAGGCAGACCGCATGGGGTTTGTGCC
>JBCBNR010000283.1:0-4300 GCA_039821665.1 Pseudomonadota bacterium | reverse complement strand
GTCCGAGCGATAGCCCCAATTGGGCCGTGTGATCTGGATGCCGTAGTGCAAAGCGACCAGAAAACCTGGAAGCACCGCCGGCAAGGCCAACTCGACAATCATCAAGCGATTGAGGGTAGAGGTGGTCAGAACAACAATCGCGCCAAGCGCCATCTGCACAAGGCCAAGCCGGAAGATCGCCAACCAAGACAGGGTCATAGCCAGCCTCCCAAGGCCAGCGCGCTGACCATCATGCCCAAAACGTAAGGTCCCACGCCCGCGCCATTGTACCAAGGCGCCTTGCCCTTGGGGTCTTGCAGCAGCGTGCGCATGGCGGCCAGTTGGACCAGAAGCAGCAGACCGACCACAGCCGCATGGACCACGTGGCCCCAGGTGATCAGCAGTGCGATCACGGCCACCTGTGCGAGACCCATGGTCCAGCAGGCAAATAGTGCTGCGCGCACCGGACCCAATGTCACCGGCAGCGAGTTGACGCCCATCTTGGCGTCCCCCTCCAGCGCTTTGAAATCGTTGAGGGTCATGATCCCATGGGCACCAAGAGCGTAAAGTGCGGCAATCCCGGTGATCTTCCAAGACGGCGCGCCTGCACTTAGGATCGCAGCCCCCGTAAACCAAGGCAGCCCTTCATAGCACAGACCCACAAGGCCGGGCCCCCACCAGCCAGAGCGTTTCAGGCGCACAGGCTCGGCTGAATAGGCCCAAGCGGCGAGCACGCCGAGCACGGTGGCGCCAAAGCCCCAGGGCCCCATCTGTGCGCCGACCAGCAGGGCCAGAACGCTCATGGCAAGGGCAATCCACAGGCCCCACCGGCCAGGGATGCGCCCCGAGGGGATGGGGCGGTTCGGCTCGTTGATTGCATCCACATGCCGGTCGCACCAATCATTGGCGGCTTGGCTCATCCCGCAGACAATCGGCCCGGCGAGCAGCACGCCCAGCACCACGAGCCAAAGCTGAGAGAGCGGCGAGACGCCCGAGGAGACCACGCCGCACAGATAGGCCCACATAGGCGGGAACCACGTGATCGGCTTGATCAGGGTCAGGGCCGCTGCGGGATCAGGCAGGCGACGGGACTGTAGTGTTGATGTGACACTCATACTGTCAATCAAACATGACAATCAGAGTCGCTTCAACCGTGAAGTTGGACGCGAAAGTGCGCAACGGGCCAAAACGGCCCGAAATGCGGCGCTAGGACGCGCCACATTGGGGGAAGTCAGAGGGGTGTGTGCAGTCAGACGGGTCTAGGGTGACCCGTTCTTGTTCTGCAAATTGAACTTGCGCAGCTTCACATAGAGGCTTTGACGGGACAGGCCCAACATCTCAGCCGCAGCCACCCGGTTGTTTTGGGTCAGCTCCACTGCGGTTTCAATGCACATCCGCTCCACCACATCTGTGGTCGCGGCCACGATGTCCCGCAACGGGGCAGAGCCCACAAGCTCCATCACATTGCGCATCGCCTCGTCGGTCACGGGGGTGGCGCTGTCGCGCACACTTTCCATCCGAGAGGTGTCGCGGATCACAAAGCCGAAGCCTTCCACACCGCTTTGCAACTGGGTGGCGGCAATCTCTACTGCGATCTGGCTGCCAAAGCGTCCGATCACCTTGGTGGTGTAGAGCCGCATCTTGCCCGAGCGTGCGGCGTTTTCCAGCAGCACCTTAAGATCGATGCCGCCGCGCGCCAGCAGCTCGCCAAACGAGTTGCCTTTGATGTCGTTGGCCTCGTTCATATCGCACAAGGACAACAGCGCCTCGTTCGCCTCAAGCACCACACCCTTTTTGTCGGTGATCAGGATGGCGTCGGCGCCGCGCTTGTAGATGCCGGCCAGCGCGCTGTCGACCAGCTCTTCGCGCCCACGCGCGCCGCTGAGCGGATCAAGGCGGCACAGGATCAACCGCTCGCCGCCTGCGCGCAGGGCGGTGGCGTTCACCATCACCTTTTCGCGCCCGCGCAACGTCTCGGCCTCGATCGGTCCGCCTTCTTTCAGCAGATCGTCGCCTTCGCTGCCCGAGGTCAGCGCGGTGCTGTCATGCTCGGAAAACTGCGCGCCAAAGGCAGCACCTTGCAGCGTCTCGCGGTCAGCGCCCAGCAATTGGACAGCGGCGGTGTTGAGATCGATGATCCGACCGCGAGAGCTGTCCACGAACACCAACGCCTCGCGCGAGCTTTCCATCACCGCGCGATAGCGCGTGTCCGCATAGCGGTAGGTCTCGTAATCTTTATCGAGGGCCTGCTGCGCGCGCACCAATTGTTGCTGCACCTCCGCCACGGGGCGCAGATCCTGGCCGATCATCAGCACATAATCCGCCGTGCCCGTTGGCATCATCGTATAGCGGATCGGCACCTCGCCACCATTGGGCAACAGGTGGTTCAATTCGATCAAACGATAGGGCTGCTGCTCATTCTCGTCTTCCAGCAAGCGCAGGCCTGCCTCCAACTTGGCAACGCTCTCAACCGTCAGATGGTCGCGCAGGTCGTGACCAATCCAATTCAGATAGCCAAGGATTGCGCAGCGCCCGTCGCGGGAGCCTGCGGAATGTACCTGAAAATTGCTGTCCAAAATAACCTGGACGTCACTGCTTAGCGCCAGTGCGTTGGACAACACGCGACTGTCCATGGCCGCCAGCGGGGCGTCCGGCTCAAACTCAGAACGTGCCGATGCGGTCATATCGCTGGCAAGTCTGTCAGGGTAGGGTGTTCTTTGTACCACTGGTTTAATCCTGAGTTTTCCCTTCAGAAACTGGGGTTATTCCGCAAAAGTCAAAGATTTCCTGCAGATTAGACGAAACCAGGTCTGCGCCTGTAATCGCCTTCAGGTCCAAGTCTTGGTTGATTAGGCTGCCGCCTATTACAATGGGTGTTTTCGGCAGCAATTGTTTCAGCCTTTGGACCAATTGGGGTATATTTTGGAGGGTTTTCTCACTTCCGACGCTCAGGCCGATGAATGCGAGAGGTGTTTCCTGTGCGGCAACACACAGTTCTTCCTCCGAGATTCCGGTGGCAAGCTTCACCCAAAGACCGCTTCGCCGCAGCATTCCCGCCACGATAATGGCGCCCAAAGTGTGGTCCTCAATGCCCGGGACGGCGATCATGGCCGTGCGTTCCACAGGTGCCGCTTCGCCCTTGAGGGTGTAGCGGTGCTCAACACTTCGGATGATTTCCTGAAGGCGAGCGGTGCCGATGGTCACTTGCGCAAAGCTTAGCTTGTCTTCCATCCACCGGTCGCCCAACAGCCGCGCGGCCCCAGGCACCAGATCCTCGAACACGTCACTGTTGTTCAGGCCGTAATCCATGAACTCAGCCAAAAGCACCTTGTAGCGGCCGTTGTCGGGGTGCACCAAAGCGTCACAAAACTCTGACAGTCGAAACCGCCTGACCGCAGATGCGCCGGGATGTGTTTCCGCTGCCAAGACCGCTATGGCGCGTTCTGCCAAGGCGCGCACCTTGCCAGTCCCGAGGGGGTCCTCGGAGACTTCGGGGCTGTTTCCATTGGTATTTCGCATCGCGATCCTCGAGGCGGTCAAAACTGGCCAGATGCCACGGATTTGTTCGCCTTCTTTGGGATAATTCTGCGGCATGGCCGCGACCGTGTCAAAGCGCGCGCAGGCCCTTTGGTCCTGAGAAACCTATGTTTTTTGCGCTGAAACCCTGATCTGTGAGCCGGGCTAGTCAGTTTGGGTGAACTGTCAACTTTCAAACTGTAAGTTTCAATTGACAGTGCGGGTGCTATCGCTAGGCTGACAGGTGGATATCCAACCGGGAGTCGAACCAAATGGCGTGGTCTCAAGCGTCAGGCAAAAACGCGGGTACGCTTTACACTCCAGCCCAACGGGCACGTCGAGATGCCACCGTATGGACACGCGTCCAGGGGGTGCTGGCGATTGCACAGTTTGTGGTGTTCGCAATCTCCCTTTGCCTTGTTTTGTCCTACCTTGCGACGGGGGCCGGCTATGTGGTGGCGACCCTGTCGATCCTGGTCAAAACCGCACTTCTCTTCACCATCATGGTCACTGGGGCGATCTGGGAAAAAGTCGTTTTCGGTCAATACCTTCTGGCGCCCGCATTCTTCTGGGAAGATGTGATGAGCTTTCTGGTGATCGCACTGCATGGGGCCTATGTAGCCGCCCTTTTGGGGGGGTGGCTGGGCCCGGTTTCGCTGATGATTTTGGCACTTGCGGCCTATGCGGCCTATGCGCTGAACGCAGCGCAGTTTGTGCTGAAGCTGCGCACCGCGCGGCTTGAGGGGCAGGGGGCCACATGAACGATCTTGCACCTCTTCAAACTGGCTGTTCGGACACCCCGATC
>JBCBNR010000282.1:0-4305 GCA_039821665.1 Pseudomonadota bacterium | reverse complement strand
CAAAGGGTTCCGAGCCTATGGCCAGAACACCTGCATATTTCAGCTCTTTGCCGATGAAGCCAAGAAAGGGCGGAAAGCCCGCCATGGACAGCGCCGCAAGACCTGCGGCCAGCGCAGTCACCGGCATGGCACGCGCGAGCCCGCCCAGCACTTCGGTCTCGCGAGAGCCTGTGCTGTGATCGATGCACCCCACCACCAAGAAAAGAGCGGCTTTGTAAAGGGAGTGGACCACCAGGAAGGTGGCAAACGCCGTCATTGCATAGCCCGAGCTTTGCGCCAAAAACAGCGTCAGCGTGCCGAGCGCCATCAGCGTGGTATAGGCGAGCGCCTGTTTCAGGTCTGTCTGGCGCAACGCCAACACAGACGCAAAGACAGCCGTAAAGGCCCCCGCAACGCTCAAGGTCCAAAACCACATCTCGGTGCCGGCAAACCCAGGATGCAGCCGCGCCATCAGATAGATGCCCGCCTTAACCATTGTGGCAGAGTGCAAGAAAGCCGACACCGGCGTGGGCGCGGCCATGGCGTTGGGCAGCCAGAAATGGAACGGGAACTGCGCGGATTTCGTGAATGTGCCCGCAAGGATCAGGATCAAAATCGGCACATAAAGCGCATGCTCTTTGAGGGTATCGCCCTGCGCCAAGATCACGGACAACTCGAAACTGCCCGCAGTCAAACCCAACAAGATAAACCCAGCCAGCAGCGCAAGCGCGCCCGCACCGGTCACAAACAGGGCCTGCAGGGCCGAGCGTCTGCCCTTGGTGGTGTCATGCCCGAACCCGATCAGCAGATAGGACGTGATCGTCGTCAGCTCCCAAAATACAAAAAGGGCAATCAAATTGTCTGCAAGCACAAGGCCAAGCATGGCCAGCATGAAGCTGGTCAAAAACAGCGCGAACCGACCGAATTGCGGATGCCCTGCAAGATAGGTGTTGGAGTACAAAAACACCATCGCACCGATGCCGCTGATCAGCAGGGCAAAGGTCAGGCTGAGCCCGTCGAGCACAAAGGACATCGAAATGCCCAGGGACGGCACCCAGTCCCAGGCCAGGCGCAGAACCTGCCCTTGGGCCACCTGGGGTGCTTGGCCGATGAACCAGGCGAAAAGCCCGATCGCAAGCGCCACGGGCGCCCATCCGATCAGGCCATTGCCGCGCCGATCCGCACTGTCAGTTTGATTGGTCATGTGGAGCTGTCTTCTTCAACCGTCACCGGTGAAATAAACCCATCGGGCTTCACTGCAAGGACAGAACATGTCACCCGGCTCAACACCGTCTCTGCGGTGTTGCCAATGAACATGCCCGTCAGACCCGTGCGCCCCAGAGTGCCCATAACCAGGGTGTCGATATGGGCAATCTCCTCATGCTCGGTAATCACTGTGGCGGGCATGCCCTTGGCGTGGTGGCTTTTCATGAGGTCCGCAAAAGCACCGAAATCATCCAACAGGGCTTGGAGGCGCGCCGCACTCTCGCGCTCGGCCTTGGACAAAAGCATCTGGATCTCGGCCTCGGGCGCTTTGACCAAGCTGCTGCGCAGGGCCGACTCCTCGGGCAAAAACCAAGCGTTGATCACATCCAGCGTCGCCTCATCCTGCCGGGCAAGGGACGTGGCCAATTGCATCACCTTGTGGTTCAGCGCATCGCGCACCGGATCCTCGGGGTCCGGGTCCACGGCAGCCATAATACGGGCTGATCGCGGCTCGGCCCGCGCATTCAAGATCCACACCGGGGCGGGACATTTGCGCAAAAGATGCAGATCCAGCCCCCCAAGTGCAGGGCTGTCGGGGGTGCGGTCGGCGGTTTTGAGCAGCAGATCATGCCCGCCACGCAAAACCTGGCGGATCAGTTCCACAAAGCCCACACCGCTGAGAAGCTTGGTCTCCACTTCCACCCCGGCGTCGCGCAAGGCAGCCGCCTGGGCCTCCAACTGCTCGGTATGAAAGGCGCGCACCCCGTCTGACACCTGCTGTGCCCGCGGTCCTGACAGCACGGACAACAGCGCGGACAGATCGGAGGGGCTGTTTTCCAACACATGCACTAGGGTCAAACGCGCACCATTGCTGCGTGCCAACCATTGCGCCCGGGCGAGCAAGGCAGGCGAGGTATCCTCGGCCTGAACCGCGATCAGAATGTTCTTGAACCGCTTCATGTCGCACGCCCCCGGATTGGTGATGCCAGATTGGTTATGGAGGTCACATGGGGGCGGATAGGTGATTGTTCCAATCGAATATACGCGCTATTTTGATAGAAGTTTTCTATCACTAAGCCCGTACGCGTCGCACATCAGCCCGCCAGGATCACACCCGCCCATGCCCAGCCTCCAACAATTGCGCTATCTCGTTGCCCTGACAGAGGCCCGGCACTTCCGTCGCGCAGCGGAGGCGTGCAACGTCACCCAGCCCACGCTGAGCGCGCAGATCAAGGAGTTGGAGGCAAAGCTGGGGGTGACGCTGGTGGAGCGCACGCGCGCGCGGGTCCTGATCACTTCTATCGGCGAGGAGATCGCAGACCATGCAAGGCGCGCCCTGCGCGAGGTCGAGGATATTCACGGCCTTGCGCAACTGCATGCGGGCCATCTGCAAAGCACGATTAAGGTCGGTGTGGTGCAATCTTTGGGATCCTACTTCATCCCGCTGATCGTGCCTGACCTGCACAAAAGCCATCCAAAACTGAAGCTCTATGTCCGCGAGGGTTTGCCCCGGCATTTGCTGGATGCCTTGGCCGCAGGCAGCTTGGATCTGTTGTTCTTTCCGCTGCCGATCCAAGAGACGGAGTTTGAGACGCGCCCCCTCTTCCGCGAGCCTTTGTTGGTCGTTTTGCCCCAAGAGCATGCCTTCGCCAGCCATGACACGGTGGCCCCCAGCATGCTCAAAGGCGAAACGATCCTAGCCCTGGAACGCGGCCACCGCCTGTTCGAGCAGGTGCAGCGCATCTGCCAGCACTATGGGGCCGAATTGTCCCATGATTACGAGGGTACATCGCTCGACACGCTGCGGCAGATGGTGGCGATGGGGATGGGCCTGTCGCTGCTACCAGCACTTTACGTCAAGTCCGAGGTGGCCCATCAAGACATTGTGGTGGCGCGCCCGTTTCGGGGAACCCCGCCTGCGCGCACCATCGGCATGGTGTGGCGCAGCCGGTCCGCCCATCACGGCGAATTCCAGGATTTGGCCCGTGAAATCTGCGCGACCCTCAAACGCCGCGCGCCCGAGGTTGCCGTGCTCGGCTGACACGCCCCGGCACTGCCACAACGGGGATGACATGTACCATGACATAAAACCCCCTTTAAACCCGGTGCGAAATCAGCAACCCAGGCGCGAGTTTGCCTTGAGCGCGCCCGCTAAACGTGATTGCTTTTCCCGGTGGGGGAATGTGGTGGCTAACAGTGTTTCAAACACATCTGGATCGGGACCGGTGCGTGGGCACACGCCCAATGTGCTCTGTGTCGATGACGACCCTTTGGTGCGTCTGGTGTTGGCAAAACAGCTGAGGGCCCATGGCCTTACGGTCGAGACCACCGAAGATGCCAGCAGTTTTTTGACCAGGCTTGTCGAGGATCCGGGCCGCTTTGATCTGGCGATAGTGGACTTGTCGCTGCCCGGCATGAACGGCGAGGAGATCATCTCTTGGTTGGGCTCCAGCGATGAAGAGGCGCTGACCACCCTGCCCCTGATCGTGCTGACCGGCAGCACCGTCAGCCCAGGTCAGTTGAAAGCAGCGCCCGGTCAGGTGACGCGCGTGATCCAGAAACCCTATCAAATCCCCGACCTTATGGCGGCCATAGCTGACTGTTTAAGCCCGCAAAAACGGCGTGGGCGCACGCAAGGGAACCCATAGGCACGTGTCCGGTCGACCGTTTGGGCCGCGCGCCCCTGGACATGGGTGCCGGATGCTAGCAAGCTTTGCCAACCACTCAGGCCGGATCGGCGCACCATGACCTCCCCCACTCAAACAGACCTTCGCGATCTTGTTGAAACCGTGTCGGCCCGATACTCGGGCACGCGCCTGATCGTGGCCTTGGCGGGCGCACCGGGCAGTGGCAAATCCACTGTGGCGCAAAGCCTGCGTGACCTGCTGGCGGCACGGGGGCACAGCGCAGCTGTGTTGCAGATGGACGGCTTTCACTATGACGATGCGGTGTTGGAGGCGCGCGGGCTGCGCGCTGTCAAAGGCGCTCCCCAGACCTTCGATGTGGATGGGTTTGCGTCGCTGCTGGCGCGCGTGCGCGACAACAGCGCGGACGAGGTCGCCACCCCGGTCTTTGACCGCTCGCTCGAAATATCCCGCGCGGGTGCGGCGATCATCCCGC
>JBCBNR010000281.1:0-4314 GCA_039821665.1 Pseudomonadota bacterium | reverse complement strand
GCGGAGGCGAGCACCAAGGGGCGCCGCGCCGGTGCATCTTGCGTCACTTACGCGCGATCACTTGAAGCGGTAGTTGATCCGACCCTTCGTCAGATCATAGGGGGTCATTTCGACCTGCACCTTATCGCCCGCCAGCACGCGGATGCGGTTTTTGCGCATCTTTCCGGCGGTGTGGGCGATGATGACGTGACCGTTTTCGAGCTCAACCCGGAATGTCGCATTCGGCAAAAGCTCGGTCACGACACCTGGGAATTCTAGAAGCTCTTCCTTGGCCATGTCGTCTCCAATGTTGTTTTCATAACAAAGCCCCCGGAGGGGCTCTGCGGGCGCAACATGGGGGGTGGCCCCCGAAAGATCAAGGCCATTCATTGGCGGGGCGCAGGCGGATGGGCCGTGCGTGACCACGCGGTGGCACAGGAAAAGAGCGCCCGTGCAAGCGGCACCGCGCGCCACGTGCCCTGCTCCTCGATCACAAGGTCATAGGACCGCAACAAGGCAAGCGCATCGTCTACGTCAAAATCAATTTTGGCCCCGGTCAAACGCTCCACCACGCCCTCTGCCTCGGCTTTCAGGGCCGCGCGGCTTTGCGGTGTCGCGCGCAAGGCCCAATAGGCGACCAGAACCTCTTTGACCTGGGCATCCTCGGCGGCCGAGATCAAGGTGTCGAACGCGCCCCGGTTGGACCCAAGCTTGTTATAGTACGCGTTTTCAATAACTTCCCGCTGGTTCCTCAGATCATATCGATCATAGGAGGAATACTGCCGCGCCAAGAATCCGCCCAAGGCCCCCAAACCCGCCGCAGCCGCCAAGGCCTGTTTGATCAAATCCTGCTCCCACGTGCCGGAAATGCCCAGATAGGCCCCGGTGACCACCAGCAAAAGGGTCACTTGTGGCACAAACTTCATGATCAGGGGCACGCCTGCAACCAACGCAGGCACCCCAAGCATCAGCTGCGAATGCACCGGCATCACCATGCGCGCGGTGGGATACAAGGTGCGAAGGTCACCCTTGGCGATGTCACTAAAGTGTTTGAGGTAGATTTTGTTGGCCTCCAACCGCCAGCGCGCCAGGACCCGAGGCTTCGTTCCCGGGTCGATATGGGCTGCCAGCATCACCTGATCGTATGCGACCGCAGGTGCTTTGCGGCGACGCAACCCAAACAGCGATTTGATCTCGATCTCGCGCTCGGCTTGGCCGCGCCCGTAAAGGGCCACATGGGT
The DNA here is from genome assembly GCA_039821665.1 of Pseudomonadota bacterium. Taxonomy (GTDB): domain Bacteria; phylum Pseudomonadota; class Alphaproteobacteria; order Rhodobacterales; family Rhodobacteraceae; genus CANLSM01. The sequence continues at coordinate 3,094 of JBCBNR010000281.1, read as the reverse complement.
GAACACATCCTCCACCACGCGGATGCGCGCGCCCAACCGGCCTTGGCGGTGATCGACGCGCAACAAATCCTCCACCCGCAAGCGCCGGTAGTGGGCGGTGATCATGACCTGATCGAGGGTCTCGAAAAAGGCGTCTTTGTCCTTCCGAGCGCCATGCCCAGCGGCCCGGTCAGGATCGAACGCCCGGTAGAGAGATTTTAGCCGCTCTCTGGTCTCAAAGAACTCCGCATGGGCGAGACGCGAAACCCAATGGGACAGGGCCAGAAAGGCAGGCTTGTCCTCGGCCGTCAGATCCTGGGCCAAGCGGTCCCCCAACTCCTCCAAACGCAGGGGAATAAAGCCATCGGGATCAGAGGACAGCGGCATCAGCCCGGTCCAAACCGGTCTTGAATGTGCGAGACGATCTGATCACGGGTCTGCCTATAGGCCGCAAGCTTGTCCTCGCGGGTCTCACCCAGGCCAGTGGGGTCGAAAATGGGCCAATACTCCACGTCGATCGCATGGTAGCGGGTATATTCCTGGGCCCGTCTGAGGGATGCGGGCGAAAGCGCCACGATCAGATCATAGGCATCGATCTCGTCGCCCCATTCCTCCATCTCCTCGAACGAGCGTGAGCGGTGGCGCGTCAACTCGACCCCCAACTCCTGGCACACTGCCACAGAGAAGCCATCGATCTCCAATTCATGGCGCACCCCTGCCGATTGGACATAGATGGTCTTGCCGAAAAGCTTCTTCATCAACCCCTCTGCCATGGGCGAGCGGACGGCATTGTAATCGCAACAAAACAGGACGGAGGTTGGCCGAGGCTCCGCCATCGCGCCCTAGCCCTTAAAGTGCAGGACGCAAACCAGGGTAAAAAGGCGTCGCGCGGTGTCATGGTCACAAACCACCTTGCCCTCCAACCGCTCGGCCAGAATGCGCGCGCCTTCGTCGTGGATGCCGCGCCGCCCCATATCGATCGCCTCGATCTGGCTGGGGGCCAAGCGCTTGACCGCATCATAATAGCTTTCGCAGATTTTGAAGTAGTCTTTGATCACCTGGCGAAAGGGCGACAGGGACAGATGGAACGCGCCGGCGGGATCGCCGGCCTCCGTGCTGATCTCAAAAACCAACCGACGCTCTTGGATCGACAGATCCAGGCCATAGGGCCCCGGTGCGGCCTTGGCCCCGCTGGGCAGGGCAAAGCTGTTGCTTTCCAACAGATCGTAGATGGCAACGCGGCGCTCTTGCTCCACCTCCGGGGTGGGCGCGGGCAAGCCGCTGTCGTCGAGGTCTACACGGACCAGGCAATCTGTTGGGTCACCCATCATGCCCCTCATTCAATCGATCCAAACGGGCGCGGACGCTCAGGCCATGGGCCTGCAAACTTTCAGAGATGGCCAACCGTTCGGCACTGGGTCCGATGGCCGCAAGGCTGGCGGGCGTCATGCGCGCAAGCGTCGTGCGCTTCATGAAGTCGAGCACTGATAGGCCCGAGGAAAACCGCGCCGAGCGCGCGGTTGGCAGAACGTGGTTCGGCCCACCGATATAGTCGCCAATGGCCTCGGGCGTCCAAGCCCCCAGGAAGATGGCACCAGCATGGGTGATCCGGTCGGACAAAGCTTCGGGATCGGCGGTGCAAATCTCCAAATGCTCCGGCGCGATGCGGTTGGTCAGGCCCACCGCTTGGTCCATATCTTGAACTGTGATGACCGCACCATAATCACGCCAGCTTGGCCCCGCGATGTCGCGGCGCTCCAAGGTTAGCAGCCTTGCCTCGACCGCGCGGGCCACGGCCTGTCCGAACCCTTCATCATCGGTGATCAGGATGGATTGGGCACTGGTGTCATGCTCCGCTTGGCTCAGCAGATCCACCGCGATCCAATCGGGATCGTTGTCCTTGTCCGCGATCACCAGTATTTCCGAAGGCCCAGCGATCATATCAATGCCCACGGTTCCAAAGACCTGGCGCTTTGCCGCAGCGACAAACGCATTGCCAGGCCCGGTGATCTTGTCCACGGGCGCTATGGTTTGCGTCCCATAGGCAAACGCCCCCACCGCCTGAGCGCCCCCGATGCGGTAGACCGTGGACACCCCCGACAGTTTGGCGGCCAGCAGCACCAGCGGGTTCACCTCGCCATTGGGTGTCGGCACGGCAATTGCCACACGCTCCACCCCCGCGACAGCGGCGGGAATGGCGTTCATCAGAACCGAGGACGGGTAGGAGGCAAGACCACCCGGTACATAAAGACCGGCGGCCGACACTGGCGTCCAACGCCAGCCCAAGGTGGCACCAGTTTCATCTTGCCAGCTTTCGTCACGGGGCAATTGGCGCGCGTGATAGGCGCGAATGCGCTGCGCTGCCAGGTCCAACGCGGCCCTGTCTTGCGCACTGACCTGGGCGATATGGCGCTCTATCTCCTCGGGCGAGAACGCCAATGTCTCGGGCGTCAGGTCCAGTTGATCGAACTTGGCGGTCAACTCGATCACGGCCGCATCGCCGCGCGCGCGCACATCCTCTAGGATCGCGCGCACGGTGTCGTTCACATCGACCGACACCTCGCGTTTTGCGCCCAAAAGCTCTTGGAACGCCGCCTCGAAACCGGGCGCCTTGCTGTTCAGGTGCACTGGCATCAGCTGTCCCCGTGGTCCGGTGCGCGCGAGGCCCGCGCAATATAGGGCCGCGAGACGTCGCTCAGGCGCACATCCAGACACTCCACCCCCACACGGATTTGGCCATCGCCGGAAAAGGTCAGGACCACATGCCCCGCCCCATCCTCACCAGCCTCGAACGCCACAGACAACAGCGCCAGGGCCAGATCCTTATCATCTGGGGTCACGCCGCTTGTCTGCACGCGCAGGGCCCCATCGATCACCAACAGCGACTGCACCCGCTCATACGCACGGCCAGAGCTTTCGGCGCGGTTCTTGTCCTCCCACCGAAACCGGTTCAGCAAAAGGGCAAAGCGGCGCTGCTTGGCGGCCCATGACATGTCGGAGGTTTGCGCAACCGCATCTTGGGCAAGGGTGGAGATGACCTCCAAATCCTCAGGTGTCTCGGCACCCAATCTCAGCGCCTTCTCGTCGCCATCCTCAAAGCGCGCGTCGCTCATTG
>JBCBNR010000280.1:0-4334 GCA_039821665.1 Pseudomonadota bacterium | reverse complement strand
CCGCAAATTCGGGCGAGGGTTGCTGGCCGTCCAGCCGCGCCGCCAAGGGGTCGTCAACAGTGATGTCCGAGCCCGAAAGCTCCTCCATCACCGCGTGGCCGCAAAAGGGCACATGAAGTTCGGAATAGCCCCCCTCGTGGGCCAGCACCAGCTTGCCCCCGCATAGGTCGCGCGCGGCCTCCATGGTCATTGCGGTCATCGACCGGAAGGTATCCGATCCGGCCAGCATGCGGCTAAGCGGGTCGATGCCTGACGCATCAAAGCCGCAGGCCACGACGATCATATCGGGCTTGAACGCGCGCAGATGGGGAAGAACCAAGGTCTCCATCGCCAACAGATAGGTGTCATGCCCGCCGCCCGGCGGCAGGGGGATGTTGAGGTTATAGCCCTCTCCTGCGTCCACGCCCCGGTCCTCAAACGCGCCGGTGTTCAGGGGATAGTTGCGGTCCTGATGCAGCGAGATGGTCAGCACATCCGGGCGGTCATAAAAGATCGCCTCGGTTCCGTTGCCGTGATGCACATCCCAATCCAGGATGGCGACACGGCCAAACGCCTTGCTCGCCAAACCGCTTTGCACCGCGATTGCGATGTTGTTGAGCAGACAAAAGCCGTTGGGCCGGTCCGGCAAGCAATGGTGGCCCGGCGGGCGGGCCAGCGCATAGGCATTGTCCAACTGGCCCAGGGCCACCGCGCTGACCGCGCCCAACACCAGCCCCGCCGATTGCGCGGCAATTTCGAACGAGCCGGGCCCAAAGGGCGCGCGCAGTCCCAATTCGCCACCCCCTCGGTCCGACAGATCCTTGAAGGCGGCCAAATAATCCAAGGGATGCACGCTCATCAACTCATCCTCGTTGGCCGAAGGCGCACCGGCCAGGATCAACTGCGAGGACAGACCACTTGCATCCATCAGGTTCTTGAACCGGCGTTTCGCCTCTGGCCCCTCGGGCAGGCCACCGGCCACAAGCGGTTGCACGGGGCCACCCACGGGGGCCACCATCGCATAGAGGCCACCGGTGTGCCAAAAGCACCGCTCCTCCCAAAAAAAGCCTGTTCTGTTCATCAGAGGCTTTTGAGCACCCTGTCCAGTTCCTTGCGCAGGGCCATCACCTCGTCCACTGCGGTGGAGCGGCGTGCAAGACCCAAAGCTGTGGTACCCCGCGCGATCCCGTTTGCAAAGGCCACGCGGTTGCCAAGGGACGATTTCAGCACCGTGCCCCCGCTTTCTTTCACGCGGGCCTTGGTGTCCTCCACGGCCCCGCCGCGCGGTGGAACACGGTTCAAGACAATGCGCGAGGGCACTTTTGCCTTCCCGGCCATTTCGAGGATCTTGCCCGTGGCCCAAGCGTCCATGGCGGTGGGCTGGCAGGGCACCAACACCAGGTCGCTTTCGCGCAAAGCCGCCTCCAGCATCGTGGTGGCCGAGCCTGGGCAATCGACCAGCACATAGTCCGCCTCTCGCGCCGCGGACTTGATGTCACCGCCGGCCCGATAGTCCTTGGTCTCGATCTGGTCGAGCGGCAGGTCGCTGAGCGACAGCCATTGAGAAAGCGAGGATTGCGGGTCCAGATCGACCACCGCCACGGTTTTGCCCGCCGCAGCCCAAGCATGGGCCAGATGGGCCAGTAAGGTGGTCTTGCCTGCCCCGCCCTTTTGTTGTGCCAGCGTCACGACGTATCCCATGGGCCGCCTCTCAGAATTTTGTGCACCTGCGAAGAACCAAAGCCGGTTTGCAACCCGGTGTCAATTCAAGCCCGATTGGGCCCAGTTGAGGGTGCGCGCCTGCGATAGGTGCCTTCGGGCAGGTTCATGGCCGCTGCGAGGTCTCGCAGCTGGGTATCGCTCAGCGTGATGGTATGCACCCGATCGGTGACCGGGTTCATTTGTTCAAGAACGGCAGTGTCCTCATAAATGCGGATGGTCACATCGCCGCGCAGGCGCGCGGTACCTTCGTCCACCAATGTCACGACCGTGCAATCAAACTCATGCTCGATGGTGAACATCAGACCGGTTCTCCCCACAGATCGTACTCGCTGGCCTCAACCACCCGGACCTTGAGGATATCGCCTGGGGAAATCCCCTCGAAGGGCGGGTCGATGAAAAGATTGCCGTCGATCTCGGGCGCATCCGCCTGGGTGCGGCAGACCGCGCCGTCCTCATCCACTTCGTCCACAATCACCTCTAGGGTGCGACCCACCTTCGCGGCCAATTTCGCGGCCGAGATCCGCTGGGCCGTCTCCATGAACCGCCCGAAGCGTTCGTCCTTAAGCTCATCGGGCACATGGTCTGGCAGCGCGTTGGAGCGCGCACCGGCCACGTTCTCGTAGCGGAAACACCCCACCCGGTCGAGCTGTGCCTCCTCCAGCCACTCCAACAGGTGCTGGAACTCCGCCTCCGTCTCGCCCGGGTAGCCGACAATGAAGGTCGAGCGTAGGGTGATGTCGGGGCACATCGCGCGCCAGGCTGCAATCTCCGCCAGGGTTTTGGCAGCCGCCGCCGGGCGGGCCATGCGCCGCAGCGTGTCGGGATGGGCGTGCTGGAACGGAATGTCGAGATAGGGCAGAAGGCCACCATCGGCCATCAGGGGCACCAGGTCGCGCACATGGGGGTAGGGGTACACATAATGCAGCCGCACCCAAGCCCCCAGCCCCCCAAGATCGCGGGCCAGATCGGTGATATGGGCGCGATGCCCGTCCAGGTCGCCATGGCGCAGATCCAGACCATAGGCCGAGGTGTCTTGGCTGATCACCAGCAGCTCACGCACGCCAGCGCCCACCAGGCGTTCCGCCTCTCGCAAGATGGCGCGCGGTGGGCGCGATGTCAGGCGCCCGCGCATGTCAGGGATGATGCAGAACTTGCACTTGTGATTGCACCCTTCTGAGATCTTCACATAGGCATAGTGGCGCGGCGTCAATTGCACACCGCTCTCGGGCAGCAGGTCCACAAACGGGTCAGGTTTGGGGGGCACCGCGTCGTGTACCGCGTCCAAAACCTGCTCGTATTGATGCGGACCGGTGACCGCAAGAACACTGGGATGAGCGCCAGTGATATACGCAGGCTCCGCTCCCAAACAGCCCGTGACGATCACGCGCCCGTTTTCGGCCAGGGCCTCGCCAATCGCCTCCAAGCTTTCGGCCTTGGCGCTGTCGAGGAACCCGCACGTGTTCACGACGACCGCATCCGCGCCTGCATAATCGGGCGAGATAGCATAGCCTTCGGCCCTCAGACGGGTCAAAATGCGTTCGCTGTCCACCAGGGCCTTGGGGCAGCCAAGGGATACCATACCGATGGTCGGCTGACCCCGCCGGGGGAGGGGCTGCACATGCGCGCGCGCAAGGTCAGGGCGCAGGTTGGGTGGGTTCTGGGACATGGAGTGCGCCATACCCCAGCGCTGCCCCCGAGGAAAGGGTCAGATAAAGCTGCTCTCGCGCACCATAAGGGTCCGGGCCTCGTCCGGGCAGTCCACGGTCAGCCGTGTGCCGGGCGCCCAATGGGACATGTCGATCATGGCCAGGCCCACATTGGTGTCGAAATCTGGCGACCACGCGGCAGAGGTCACTTGGCCGACCCGCAGATCCCCCTCGTAAATCTGCCAAGGCCGCTCCACCGGGGGCACTTTTGGCCCGTCGATCGAGACGGAGCGGATTTGCCGCGCAGCGCCGTCCTGCTCGGCCCGGATCAGCGCATCGCGGCCCACACAACCGATGGCGTTCATCGTGTTGCAAAAGCGGCCCAAACCGCATTCGAAGGGCGTGTTGCGCCGGGTCATGTCCGAGCCATAGGACAACAGGCCGCCCTCGATCCGCTCGATCATGTTGGGGCAACCCGCATGCACATCCAGGTCTCGCCCGGCTTCCATGCAAGCGTCCCATAGCGGCTCTCCCAGATCGGAGCCTTCGCAATAAATCTCGAACCCGCCCTGTTTGGAATAGCCCGAGCGCGCGATCACCAGATTGCGGCCCTGAAAGTCAAACTCGGAGAAGCGGAAAAAGCCCAGGCGCGTGACATCTTCGCCAAAGACGCGCGCCATCAGCGTCTCGGCCTTGGGGCCTTGGATCGCCAGGGGCGAGACATCGGGTTCCGTCACATCCACGGTCAGGTTCAAAGCCCAAGAGATGCCTTTGACCCACAACAGCAAGTCGCTGTCCGCGATGGAGATCCAATAGCGGTCCTCTGCCAATTTCAGGGTCACGGGGTCGTTGAGCATCCCGCCCGTTTGCTCGACCATGGGCGTATAGGCGCAGCGGCCCGGCGTCAGACCTCGCAGGTCGCGCGGCGTCAGCATCTGGATCAGACGTGTTGCATCCGGTCCGCGCACCTCGACCTGCCGCTCTACC
>JBCBNR010000279.1:0-4335 GCA_039821665.1 Pseudomonadota bacterium | reverse complement strand
AGCGGCGGCCCATTTCCTGCCCGCCACCGGGCACCAAAGCGGCCACATCCAAGCCGCCTTTGACAACCAAGGCCCCCACCCCTTTGGGCCCGCCAACCTTGTGCGCGGACAAAAGCCCCATGGTGGCCCCGGACCACGCAAAGCCGAAGGGGCGCTTGCCGAAAACTTGTACACTGTCTGTCAGCGCAAGATCTTGGGGCAGGTTTTGCACCACGCCGGTTTCGCTGTTGGCCCCTTGCAGCGCACTGTCTTGGGGCAGATTGACCTGCACCTGGCCGGTCGGGTCAGTCGACAGCGCGCCTGTGCCCCAAGCCGCCACACACTCATGCTCCACGGCCGAGGTCTGGAGCGGCGCGTGGCGCCCATGGGCGGCAAGGGCTGCGGCCTCCGTCGCGCTGCCAGTGAACACCACCTCGTCGCGCGCACAGCCATAGGCGGCCGCCACCTGCCCGCGCGCGCGTTCCACGATGGCGCGGGCCGCGCGGCCTTCGCCGTGGATGCTGGAGGGGTTACCGACCACATCCATCGCCGCCAGCATGGCCACGCGCGCCTCCGTCCCCAGGGGCGTGGTCGCGTTCCAATCCAGATAGACCCTACTCATCCACCATCTCGACAAAGGCGGGCACGGCCGGACAGGGGGCCATCTGATCGCGAACCACGTCGGACAGGCGTGTTTGGTGCAAGAACACGTAAACATTGGCCGACAACTGCTCCCACAGCTTGTCGGTCAGGGTTTGGGCGACGGTATCTTTGTCCGCGCCACTGGCCCCTGCGCCGCGCTTGAGCGCATCCATCGTTTCGTCCAACGCGCCGAGCACATCCGAGACGCGGATCTCGGAGGCGTCGCGCGCCAAACGATACCCTCCGCCGGGGCCACGCACACTGTCCACAATGCCGGCCCTGCGCAACTTGAAGAACAGCTGTTCAAGATAGGCCAGACTGATGCCTTGCGCTTGGGAAATTTCCGTCAACGAGACCAAGCGCCCATCGGACGCCTCCGTGGCCAAATGGGCGAGCGCGATCATGCCATATCGGCCCTTGGTGCTTAGTTTCATCTCAGGCCCTCCCCCCATTCATGCCGTGCCCAGTTCTGGCGTTGCGATGCCTAACCCTAGGATTGAGGAGGATGAGTTGACGCCCTGCGTGCAAATCTCTACCTACGCACGGCTAGGGCCGATCAGGCTCTTATTAGAACAGTTCTAAATAGCCTGAGTGATTCCGTCAACATCACCGGCCAGCCCAGGAGCGCAAATGCCCGAGGTTATCTTCCCCGGCCCAGAAGGTCGGCTTGAAGGCCGTTATCACCCGCAGAAAGCCAAAGACGCGCCGATTGCGATCATCCTCCATCCGCACCCCCAATTTGGCGGGACGATGAACAACAAGGTCGTCTACAATCTGCACTACGCTTTCCATGACATGGGCTTTACCTGCCTGCGGTTCAATTTCCGCGGGGTTGGCCGCAGTCAGGGAGAGTATGACCAAGGCATTGGGGAACTGTCCGACGCGGCTTCGGCGTTGGATTACCTTCAGTCGCTAAACCCCAATTCCAAGCAATGCTGGGTGGCAGGCTTTTCCTTTGGGGCCTGGATCGGCATGCAGTTGCTGATGCGCAGGCCCGAGATCACGGGCTTTATCTCGGTCGCCCCGCCTGCAAACATGTATGACTTCACGTTCCTTGCCCCCTGCCCGTCGTCGGGTCTGATCATCAACGGCACAGCCGACCGGGTGGTGCCGCCCACGGATATCGACAATCTGGCCAAGAAGCTGCAGCAGCAAAAGGGCATCACCATCACACACGAGCAGATCGAAGGCGCAGGCCATTTCTTCGATCCCGGGATGGATCAGCTGATCGGCTCGGTCGATGGATATGTGCGTCGCCGGATGACTGAAACCACGCGCTAGCTCCCGCAGGCCCCATCCAGCACCCGGACCTCTCCCGCCCGCCGGAGGGCAGCACGCTGCCCACCGGCCGTTGGGCCGGGCGCGGGTGCGTTGCACCCGCGGGCCAGGGCTGCTAAGCGCGCGCTGAAGGTTGGGGGCTGCCCCCAACGACACTTGCATCCCGACACGGTCGCGCTAGGTCATCGCCTGTTGCGCCGCACAAAAAGAAGTTGTCCCCAATGGCTTTGACCGACCCCAGTGCCCGACGTCTGCTGACCGGCGGCATGTCCTTCAACGATATGGCCGCGACCTTCACGCCCGGGCGGATCCGGATCGAGCTATTGGCGGGGTTGACCGTCGCACTGGCCTTGGTGCCCGAGGCGGTTGCCTTTGCCTTTGTTGCGGGCGTGCACCCCCTTGTGGGCCTTTACGCCGCCTTTTTGGTGGGTCTGATCACCGCATTGATCGGCGGGCGACCTGGGATGATTTCCGGTGCAACCGGGGCGTTGGCGGTGGTGATGGTCAGTCTGGTGGCCACCCACGGGGTCGAATACCTCTTTGCGACCGTGGTCCTTATGGGTGTGCTGCAAATTTTGGCGGGCATCTTCAAATTGGGCAAGTTCATCCGCCTGGTACCCCATCCAGTGATGCTGGGCTTTGTGAACGGGCTGGCCATCGTGATCTTCCTGGCGCAGTTGACCCAGTTCCAGGTGCCCGGCCCCGGGGACAGCAAGGTTTGGATGTCCGGCCTGCCCCTGATTTTGATGCTGGCCCTTGTGGCCCTGACCATGGTGATCATCTGGGGTCTGCCCAAGCTGACCAACGCTGTCCCGGCGCCGCTTGCGGGCATTGCTATTGTGGCCCTGATCGTCATCTTCGGCGACTTGCCTGTGCCACGGGTGGGCGATCTTGCCTCAATCGAAGGGGGGTTTCCGCTGTTCCATATCCCAACGGTGCCCCTGACCTTCGAGACATTGGAGATCATTGCGCCCTACGCCCTGATCCTAGCCGCCATCGGCCTGATCGAGAGCTTGCTGACCCTCAACCTGGTGGGTGAGATGACCGGCAAGAAAGGCGGGGCCAGCCAGGAATGCGTGGCCCAAGGAGTGGCCAACACAGTCACTGGGTTTTTCGGTGGCATGGGGGGCTGCGCGATGATCGGCCAGTCCATGATCAACGTAAAATCAGGTGGGCGCACGCGTCTATCGGCCCTGTCCGCAGCCCTGTTTTTGCTGACCTTTATCCTGGTGGCCGCCCCGTTGATCGAGCAGATCCCACTGGCCGCCCTTGTGGGCGTTATGTTCATGGTGGTGATCGGCACTTTTGCGTGGAACTCGCTCAAAACCCTGCGCCGTATCCCGCGCACGGATGCAGCCGTGATGATCCTTGTGACCATCGTGACCGTGCTGACCGACCTTGCGATCGCGGTCATCGTAGGGGTCATCGTCTCGGCCCTCGCATACGCTTGGACCAACGCGGTGCGCATCCGCGCCAAGAGCTATCGGACGCCAGAAGGTGCCAAGGTCTACCAGATCCAAGGCCCGCTGTTTTTTGGCTCGGTCGAGGGGTTTTTGGACCTCTTCAACCCCGAAGAGGACCCCAAGCTGGTGATCGTCGATTTTATCGACAGCCGGGTGGCGGACCAATCAGCGTTGCAGGCCATCGAAGCCATGGCCGCCAAATACGAGGCGCAAGGCAAAAGCTTGCAACTGCGTCATCTGAGCCGTGATTGCCACGATCTTTTGACCACCGCCGGTCAGTTGATCATCGACAGCGATGATGACCCGGATTACGGCATCGCCACCGATTACGGTGTGCGCACGGGAATTTTGGCCACAGGGCATTAGCGGCCACAGCGCAGGTCAGCGCGGCGCCCAATTGCCACCCAAACTCAGAGTGTGAGAGGCGGCCCTTCACGGCAGTGACAGACGACCGCCACACACAGGCACGCGCGCGCCGGTCGTGCCAGGATAGCTGGTGGGCAAACCGGCCCTGACCCGCACCGCCAAATAGGCAAAGGCCTGCGCCTCCAACATATCACCGTCCCAACCCATCACCTCCACCGCCTCCACGGGCAGGTTAAGCGCTTGGCGCAGCCCTGCCATAAGCGCGCGATTGTGCCGCCCGCCCCCCGAGACCAGCCACCGTTGGGGTGTTCCGCCAAACCGCGCGCGCGCAATGCTGGCCACGGTCAGGGCGGCCAGGGTTGCACAGCCATCGCGCGTCGAGTGATTTTTAAGATCATCAAGCAAGGCGCTGAAATCATTGCGATCCAGCGAGCCTTCGTGCCGGGCGAAATACGGCTGCTCCATCCATCGCGAAAGCAGCGCATGGTCGATTTGTCCCGCGAGGCCAAGCGCGCCACCGTCATCCTGCTCGGCCCCCATGCGCGCCCGCACGAAATCATCGATTAGCGCATTGCCCGGACCGGTATCAAAGGCAACCAGCGCCTCG
>JBCBNR010000278.1:0-4392 GCA_039821665.1 Pseudomonadota bacterium | reverse complement strand
GAGCATCGGCTTGGCAGAGTGGGAGTTGGCCGCCACCAATTCAAGCGAAAAGTCAGACGACATGAACGCCCAGACCAGCAAACCAAAGGCAAGACTGGTCAGGGCAAACTGGGCAAAGGCTGCAGGAACGGCTGTGGCCATCCAATCGGCCCAGCCCCGGTGGGCGCCCCAAAGGGGGACGATCATCTGCACAATCGCCACCATAAAGGCCAACACCAGCGCCAAATGGCCAAGCTCAGCGGTCATCGAAGATCCCCTTGCGTCTCAGGGTCTTATATCGGGTGTTGCGCGCGGTATGCAATTCACGAGGTTGCGGGGCGCTGTCGCACCCTACAGCCCTGATGCGCGCTTTGTATCGATTTTCTCGCAAATACTCCGGGGGAGCGCCGTACGGCGCGGGGGCAGCGCCCCCACCGACCTAAAGATGTAGGACCCCCGACATCACCAAAGCGCCCCGTCCTGAGACCTCCACTCCGGTCGGGGCCTCTCGGCCCCCCAAAGCCCTGGCCTGGGCCACACCCGGTCTGCCGATGAAGTCTCCCTGCCGAGCCATAATCTGGGGATGCTCGATCACCCCATGGTGCCACAGATAAGCCACCAGCGAACCTGTGGCCGAGCCGGTAAAGGGATCTTCTGCGGGCATGGGCGGGGGCAGAAACAGCCGCGATTGGCTGGTTTGGCCGTCCACAACGCTTAGAAACGGCTCCATCATCGAGGCGTTCTTGATCGATTGACGGCTCTGCCAAGCGGCCAAAGCATCCGGGTTCAGCACCGCGCGGCCCAGCGCGTCCAGATCCCTTAGAAGGGTCACACAAAAAGGGTTGCCGGTGGACGAGATTTGCGGGGATCCCACAATATCGTCCGGGTCCAGATGGAAAATCTCGGCAATCTCTTTCGGGGTGCTGGTGGCACCAAACTCGGGCCTGCCTTGGGACATGATGACCGAAAGACCCCTATCATCCTGTGTGACTGCGATCTCGAACACGCCCGCGCCCAGCTCCAAGGTCAGGGTGGCAGGCGCTGTGACAAGGCCGCGATGCACCAACGACCAGACGGTCGCAATCGTGGGATGGCCTGCCATGGGGATCTCACGCTCGGCGAGGTAATACCGCGCGCCGAAATCCGCCACATCGCTGGGCACCAGAAAGGCGCACTCGCTGAGGCTGGTTTCGCGCACCAAGGCCATGCGATCGGGAACTGAGAGGGTCGCGGCCCCGTGCACAACAACGCAAGCATTGCCGCCAAAGGCCGTCTCGGTGAAGGCATCAATCCAATCAAACTCATAACCCATGCGCGCATCTCCGTTAGAAGGTCAGGCTGGCGCGCAAAAGGTGGCGGGTCAAATCAAGATCTTTTGCCCGCGCCATCACGCCCGGTGTTGGGCGCGCCATTCCTCCAAGGCGGCGTTCGGCTCGGGCGGGCGAGAGGCGCTGGCCCCCAGCACAGGGAGCGCTGTGCGCCCCTGATCCCCAGCCGAGGCAGGCAGGCTTTGCGCTCGCACCTGTGCCGGTGCTTTTAGGCGCCCGCGCAAACCTTCGAGTTGGGCGATGCCATCGGCGACATCGCGCACCTCCTCAGGCGAGGGGGCCGTGCGACTGCGGAAATGGTGTAACTCGCGCGCGCCAAAATAGAACGAGACGATGGCCCCCAAAAGCCACCACAATTGATCCGGCACCAGGGCCAAGCCTTGCATGCGCGCGGCAAACCCTATGGGATCAGCCATAGCGTAGACAAAGAGGCCCAAGGTCCCTAGCGCCAGGCATGGGCGCGGCAGGCGGTTCAGCCCGTCGATCAGATGGTCAAACCAACTGCGTGCGGGGCTAGCGAACTCCGCCCCCAATTGGTGCAGCGTCGCTGCGCGCAAGGCATCCGCCCGCTGTCCGGCTTTGGTCTTGTTGTCCACAAACACCTCCGCCACACGGCCCATAGCGTTGCCCAGGCCCAACAGTCGCCCTAGCCAGCCCATGCGGATACCCTCGCGTTGTGCGCGGCACGCGACAGGCGGTAGCGCGGTGCCATAAACTCCTCGGCGCGCAAGATCCACCCGCCTTTGCCGCCATCGCGCCTGCGCGCATATTTGCGCGAGGCAGGGCGTCGGTCCGCAAGGGCATAGTAGTAATTGCGCCGCGCGATGCCATAGGCGTCAACCAGATGCTTGGGCGCCTTGAGAAAAGCGTTGTTTGCGGCCTTGCGGGTGTGCGGGCCGATAGCCCCATCGGGGGTGCAAGGCTCGTCAAACTGGGTCAGAAGGCGTTGGAGGATTTTGACCGCGTTGCCCCCTGCATTGACGTACATATCGAACACCGACGCGTGCAGCGCGCGGGGCAGTTTTGCGATGTTTGGTCGTTCGAAATAGTGGGTGACAAAGATGTCGATGGCTTGGGGCAAGGTTAGGCGGCGCACATCTTGGGCATCCACGTCGCCGTCTCCGTCCAGATCCAGGCCCAAGCGGCGCATGGTGTGGATGGTCACGCCGAAATTTGTGGCTCCGCCCGGATCATCGGGGTCGTTCACATACCCCCCCTCGCGGCGCACGATCTCGCGTGCGATGTCTTGAACTGAGTGCATGGGCCTGCCCTTCCCTGGCTGCGGTTGGCGGGCTGGGGTATCGGGCCAAAAGCCTGCATTTGAGTAAAGTACGCTGCATTAAGGGTCTGATAAGGGGCAAGACGCTGGCCCCTGGGCGGCAAGCGGGGACCGCCTTTGGCTCAGCCAAAGGCACGGGCGCTCGCGCCCGCTCGAATTCCAAAGAATTCGAGGTCCCTGGCCCCGGTGCTCTTGGTTAAGCGTCAGCGCCAAAGGCAAAGTGAGGGGGCTAGTCGATGGGGGCGTCAGGCTTGTAGACACCTTGCGCCTTCAGCGCATCGGCCACTTCTTTGGGCATGTAATCCTCGTCATGGCGCGCCAAGACATCCGTGGCCTCGAACACATCGCCCTTGATCTCACCTGTAACGATCGTCCCCTGCCCTTCGCGGAACAGATCCGGCAACAGGCCCGCATAGACCACCGGATACTCCGCCTCCAGATCGGTCACGACGAAACGGTGCGGGGTGCCGCGCTGCCAACTGCCTTCTTTGACCAACCCACCCAAGCGAAAGCGCTCGCCCATCCGGGGTGGGTCGGTCGCGATTTGGCTGGGTGAGCGGAAGAACTCGAACGCATCGCGGCTGGCATAGATCACCAATGCGCTGGCCACAGCCAATAGCACGGCCGCCACCAGCACAAACTGGACCCGACGCTGTTTCTTCAGCCCCGCCATCAGGGAAACACCGGGGCCATTTCCAGGCCCATCGTCTCGGGCAGGCCCAGCATGATGTTGGCGTTTTGCACAGCCATCCCCGATGAGCCCTTGGTCAAGTTATCCAGCGCACAAAACACGGTTGCGCGCCCCCCTCGCCGGTCCGGTGCCACGCCAATATGGGCATAGTTCGAGCCGCGCACATGGCGCGTGGCCGGGGCCTCGCCCAAGGGCAGCACCTCGACAAAAGGCTCGGCCCTGTAAGCTTGCTCCAACGCCTTGTGCAGCGCAGGGGCATCGCCCTTGACAAAGCAGGTGGCCAGAATGCCCCGGTTGGCCGGAACCAGATGGGGCACAAAGGTGCAGGTCACAGCACGGCCGGCGGCTGCGGAAAACTCTTGCTCAAACTCCGCCATATGCCGGTGGCCACCCAGCGCATAAGCATGCACCCCTTCAGAGACTTCTGCGTGCAACATCCCCTCCTTCGCCGCGCGCCCCGCGCCAGAAACGCCGGTTGCCAAAGATATGATGATTTCGTCCAGGTCGATCAACCTTGCCCGGATGAGCGGCAGCAGCGGCAGATTGCCCGCCAGCGCATTGCATCCTGTCGCGGCCACAATCCGCGCAGCGCGTATGTCCGCGCGATAAACCTCCGGCAGGCCATACACAGCCTCGGCCTGGCACGCCAAAGCCGCATGCGCGGCCCCGTACCATTGCGCGTAGACGTGCGGGTCGCGCAAACGGAAATCCGCTGACAAATCCACGATCCGTTTGTCCCGTGGAAGGCTAGAGATCACCGCCTGACTGGTGCCATGGGGCAATGCACAGAAAATCAAATCCAGGCCGGTCAGATCCGTCTCCTCCACCCGGGTCAATTTGGGCAGGCGCAGATGGCGAAACTGGGGAAACACCTCCACCATCTCCAGGCCCGCCTTGCGATCTGCGCACAGGGCGGCAACCTCAAATTGTGGATGGGTAGACACAAGGCGCACCAGTTCAGAACCCGTGTAACCGCTCGCCCCGATGATCCCGATCTTGAACATACGCCCGCTCCGTCTTTGCGGGGCCGGATATAGGGCTTGGCCGGGCAAAGAACAATCGGGCTTTGCCCAGCCTGCGCCGCACAGCTGAGGCGAGGTCTAGCGCCCTTCCTC
>JBCBNR010000277.1:0-4420 GCA_039821665.1 Pseudomonadota bacterium | reverse complement strand
ACCAGGCGCATGATTTCGAACCCTTTCAAGCCCAGGCCTGACTGGGATTGGATTTTGCCCACCATATCGCCGCCGGAAACGCTATTTTCGAAGGTGCTGACCTGTCGTCGCTGACCCAAGACATCGACACCCAGCGAAAAGTCTCTGAGGCGTATTTTCCCACCCTCGAAGCTGCGTTTGAAGAGATCTACAACGCCAAGCTGTTGATGCTGTACCCCTTCCCGTCCCAGACGCTTTGGTGCAATGGCGAGGTGAACGGGATTGCCGATCTTGAGGGCAAAAAGATCCGCGTCTATTCGACCACCTTGGGCGATTTTGTGGAAGGTGTGGGCGGCACGTCGGTGACGGTTGCGTTCTCCGAAGTGATCCCAGCACTGGAAAAAGGTGTGGTGGATTGCGCGATCACCGGCACCATGTCGGCCTATTCGGCCAAATGGAACCAAGTGGCCACCCATGCCTATACCCTGCGGGTGGGGTGGGGCCTGGCCTTTGGAGCGATGAACTTGGACAAATGGAACGCGCTGAGCGCCGAGCAGCAAGGGTTTCTGACAGACCAGATCGCAACGCTGGAGGAGGCCATGTGGGCCGAGACCGCGACCGAGGATGACGTCGCCATCAGCTGCATCACGGGCGGTGCTTGTGAGATCGGCGAGCCGGGCTCCATGACCCTGGTTGAGCCGTCAGAGGCGGATCTGGCCCTGCGCGACAAGATTGCAACGGATGTAGTGCTCGCCCGCTGGGCCGAGCGTTGCGGCGAAGACTGCGCAAACACTTGGAACGAGACGGTTGGGCCGATCCTCGGTCTCTCGGTCGTCGCCAAGTAATCCGACACAGCCGGGCGCTGCCCTTGGGTGGCGCCCCGCCCCAACCAGGTTTCCATCATGTTCGAGGCTCTTTTGGGTGCAACCCACCGCGTCAGCCGCGCGCTGACATGGGTCGCAGGCGCTCTCATCGTGGGCAGTGCATTTCTGGTCACGCTCGAGGTGTTTTTGCGCAAGCTTTTCAACATCTCCCTCGGCGGCGCCGACGAGATCAGCGGATACGCCTTCGGTGTGGCCACCACCCTATCGCTGTCCTATGCGCTGTTTGAGCGGGCCCATGTGCGGGTCGATGCTCTGGTGGGTGTGATGCCCGGGTGGCTGCGCACGCCGGTCAACCTTTTTGGCCTTATGCTGTTGATCAGTTTCGCAGGCATCGTGGTGGTTATGGTTTGGTCCATGGTGATGGACACGCTGGAGTATGGCTCGCGCTCGATCACGCCCATGCGGGTGCCCCTCGCCATTCCGCAAATCCCATGGATGCTGGGTTGGATGTTCTTTGTCTTTTCGGGCTGTCTGATCGGGCTGGTTGCCGTTCTGCGTTGGCTGCGCCGCGACCACGCGGGCGTTCACGCGCTGATCGGGGTCAAATCCCTGGACGAACAAATTCAGGACGAGACGGTCTGATGTTGCTCAAAACCCTTCTCATCCTGCTTGGCCTGATTGGCCTGGCCGTGCCGATCGCCGCCGCCCTTGGGTGGTTGGGCTTGATCTTGCAAGCCACCGAAAGCCCCATGCCCCTGTACCGTGCCCTGTCCGATATGGCCTGGCAGACGGGCACGGACTTTCTGTTGGTGGCGATCCCGATGTTCGTGCTGATGGGCGAGATCCTTTTGCGCGCAGGCATCACCGAGCGGATGTATGATGGCATCGTCAAATGGCTGGGCTGGCTGCCAGGTGGCTTGATGCACTCCAATATCGGCTCGTCCGCGCTGTTTGCGGCCACCTCCGGCTCGTCCGTAGCGACAGCCGCCACAATCGGCACCGTCGCGGTGCCCCAAATTGCCAAGCGGCGCTATAACGAGAGCCTGTTTTTGGGCACCATCGCCGCGGGCGGCACCTTGGGCATTCTGATCCCGCCCTCGATCAACCTGATCCTCTATGGGCTGCTGACCAACACATCGGTGCCGGAGCTTTACCTCGCCGGGTTTTTGCCGGGCTTCTTGCTGGCGGTCCTGTTCATGCTCACCGTCATTTTGGCATGCCTTTTCAAACCCTCCTGGGGGGGAGAGCCGATCGGCGCCACGCGCCAAGATCGGTTGCGCGCGTTGCCGTCACTTTTGCCGCCCTTGGGCATTTTCGCCGTTGTCGTCGGCTCGATCTATGCAGGGCTTGCCACACCGACCGAGGCTGCGGCCTTGGGCGTTGTCGCAGCCATGGTGCTGGCGGGCCTCAATGGGAAACTGTCGCTCGACATGATGCGCCAGGCGGTGGAGGGGACCATGCGCACCACCGCCATGATCATGCTGATCATCATCGCGGCGGTGTTCCTCAACTTCGTTCTGTCGATCATTGGGCTGACCCAAGCGCTGACCGATTTTGTCACCGGGCTGGGCTGGACGCCCATGCAAACCATGCTGCTGATTGTGGCGGTCCTGATCCTGATCGGGTGTTTTATGGAAACCCTTTCGATGCTGTTGACGATGGCCCCTTTGATCACCCCAATTGTTGTGGCGCTTGGCTTCGATCCGGTTTGGTTCGGCATTCTGTTGATGGTGCTGTTGGAAACCGCACTGATCACGCCGCCCATCGGGATCAACCTTTATGTGGTTCAGGGCATCCGCAAATCCGGCGCAATGATCGATGTCATCAGGGGGGCCCTGCCCTTTGTGCTGACCATGTTTGTGATGCTCGCACTTTTGCTGCTTTTCCCGGGGCTCGCCCTCTGGCTGCCCTCGCTCGTGTACTGAGATTGATAAACCCGTTAACTGACTGGCACGGCGCCCACCGGCCCGTGTGTAAAGGAGCTTTGCCTGATGTGGCAGTTTTGGATTGATCGCGGTGGCACCTTCACCGACATCGTGGCCCGCACACCGCACGGCGCGCTGCGCACCCATAAATTGCTGTCCGAAAACCCCGAGCGCTATCGGGACGCGGCGGTGCAGGGCATTCGCGAGATGCTCGATCTCGCGCCGAACGCCCCGATCCCCGATCACAGCATCGAGGCGGTCAAGATGGGCACCACCGTGGCCACCAATGCCCTGCTAGAGCGTAAAGGCGCGCCCACGGTGCTGATGATCACCAAAGGCCTTCGCGACCTTCTGCGGATCGGCTATCAAAACCGGCCCGACCTTTTTGCGCTCAACATCTCGTTGCCCGAACTGCTCCACAGCGACGTGATCGAAGTGAGCGAGCGTTTGGATGCGAAAGGCTCTGTGCTGACACCGCTGGACTTGGACGCAGCGCGCACCGGACTGCAACAGGCCTATAGCAATGGGTTTCGATCTGTGGCCATCGCCCTGCTTCACAGCTATCGCGCGCCTGCCCATGAAAAAACCCTCGGAGAGCTTGCCCGCGAAATTGGCTTTGATCAAATCTCGCTCAGCCATGAGGTCAGCCCCCTGATCAAGCTGGTGGGCCGGGGCGACACCACAGTGGCGGATGCCTATCTGACACCCATTTTGCACCGCTACGTGGCCCAGGTGCGCGACGCCTTGGGTGCGGACAAAGTTGCGCGCTTGATGTTCATGCAATCCAATGGCGGGCTGACGGACGCGGGCCTGTTTCACGGGCGCGACGCGATCTTGTCCGGGCCAGCGGGGGGCGTGGTCGGCATGGTGGCCACCGCCCGCGCGGATGGGTTCGAACGGTTGATCGGGTTCGATATGGGCGGCACCTCGACGGATGTCTGCCATTATGCCGGTCAGTTCGAGCGCAGTTTCGAGACAGAGGTGGCAGGCGTGCGCATGCGTGCACCCATGATGAACATTCACACCGTGGCCGCTGGCGGCGGCTCTATTCTCAGCTTTCGCGACGGGCGTTTGCAGGTGGGCCCAGAAAGTGCCGGCGCCAACCCCGGGCCTGCGTGCTATCGCAGGGGCGGGCCGCTGACCGTGACCGATTGCAATGTGGTGCTGGGCAAACTGCAAGCGGACCGCTTCCCTTCCGTGTTTGGCCCCCAAGGCGACCAACCGCTGGACGTGGACACCCCGCGCGCGAAATTCGCCACCCTGGCCCAGACAATCGCAGAGGCGACAGACCAGCCGCCCTTGTCGGTGGAGGATCTGGCCCAGGGCTTTTTGCGCATCGCCATCGATAACATGGCCCTTGCCATCAAAGAGATCTCGGTGGTGCGCGGCTATGATGTGACCGGCTATACGCTCAACAGTTTTGGCGGTGCCGGTGGGCAGCATGCCTGCGGTGTGGCCGATGCGCTAGGAATAACGTCCGTCTACCTGCACCCGTTCGCGGGGGTCCTCTCTGCCCTTGGGATGGGGTTGGCGGACATCGTGTCGATGCGCGAGGCGCAGATGGACGTGCCTTTGGGGCACGCGGACAGCCTGTGCAAGGCCGCTGCGCGTTTGGCCAAGGATGCGGTGGCCGAAGTGGCCGCGCAAGGTATCGCCCCTGACAAGATCCAGACGCGCACCCAGGTCTATGTG
>JBCBNR010000276.1:0-4459 GCA_039821665.1 Pseudomonadota bacterium | reverse complement strand
CTTGAATTGCTAAATGGAAAGGCTGTCGGGCTCAGAAAAAAAATTATTCCCGAAAAAGAACAGGGGCCGATGCCCCATCTTTATCCGTTCATCGTCAATGACCCGGGCGAGGGGACCCAAGCCAAGCGGCGCGCGCAAGCGGTGATCATTGACCATCTGACACCCCCTATGACCCGGGCTGAAACTTACGGTCCCCTGCGCGATCTCGAAGCGCTGGTGGACGAGTATTACCAGGCCGCAGGCGTGGATGCGCGCAGGGTCACCAAGCTGCGCGAGGACATCCTGGCCCTGACCGCGAGCAGCGGCATAGAGGCGGATCTGGGCCTGAAGGATGCCGATGCTGATGCCCGTCTTGCCCGGCTCGACAGCTATTTGTGCGAGTTGAAAGAGGCGCAGATCCGCGATGGCCTGCATGTGTTCGGTCAAAGCCCCGAAGGGCGGTTGCAGCGTGACCTTCTGGCAGCCCTGGCCCGGGTGCCACGGGGGGCAGGTGCAGGGGCGGATGCCTCGCTTATCCGTGCCTTGGCTGAGGACCTGAACCTGGGCTTCGATCCGCTGACCTGCGAGATGGGGGAGGCGTATGGGGGCCCCAAACCCAAGGCCCTTGCGCTAAGCGACGATGCGTGGCGCAGCTGTGGCGACACGGTCGAGCGGTTGGAGCTTTTGGCGCTCAACCTGATCGAGGGGGCGAGCGTGGAGGCAGACTGGACGCGCACCGCCGCCGTGATGGACGGGATCGAGACGCGCCTGCGCCCCGCGCTAGAGGCGTGTGGGCCGTCCGAGGGGTCGGGGCTCCTCAGGGGCCTTTCAGGCCGCTTCGTCGCCCCGGCGCCATCCGGCGCGCCGACCCGGGGCCGACCGGATGTGCTGCCAACGGGTCGGAATTTCTTTTCGGTGGACAGTCGCGCCATCCCCACGCGCACCGCCTGGTCGCTGGGCTGGCATTCCGCCAGTTTGTTGGTGGAGCGGTATTTGCAAGACCACGGCGATTGGCCGCGGGCCATGGCGCTGACCGCCTGGGGCACGGCGAATATGCGCACCGGTGGTGACGACATCGCCCAGGCGCTGGCGCTGATGGGGGTCAAGCCGCAATGGGATGATATGTCGGGGCGCGTCACCGGGTTTGAAATTCTGCCCTTGGGCGTCTTGGGGCGTCCGCGCGTGGATGTGACCTTGCGCATCTCGGGTTTTTTCCGCGATGCGTTTCCTGCGCAGGTGGATCTGGTCGCCTCCGCCGCGGCAGCCGTTCAAGCCTTGGACGAGGACAAAGATCAGAACCCAGCGGCCCATGCGCCCGGCCCATCGCACCGGGTCTTCGGCTCCAAACCCGGGGCCTATGGTGCGGGTCTGCAAGCCCTTATCGACAGCCGCCATTGGCAAGAGCGCAGCGATTTGGCGGACGCTTTTTTGGAATGGGGCAGTTATGCGTATGGCGCGGGCGCGCAAGGTACGGTGGCGCGCGAGGCCTTGGTCGAGCGGCTGAGCACCGTAGATGCGGTGGTGCAAAACCAAGACAACCGCGAGCATGACCTTCTGGACAGTGACGATTACTACCAGTTTGAAGGGGGCCTTTTGGCCACGGCTGAAACCCTGCAAGGTCGCAGCCCGGCGGCCTATCACAACGACCACTCGCGCCCCGAACGCCCGGTCATCCGCACGTTGCAAGACGAGATCGGGCGGGTGGTCCGCGCCCGCGCGGCCAACCCCAAATGGATCGCAGGGGTCAAACGCCACGGTTATAAGGGGGCGTTCGAGATTGCGGCGACAGTCGATTACCTCTTTGCCTTTGCCGCCACGACCCGTGCTGTGGGCGCGCATCATTTCGACAGCTTGGAGGCGCCTATCTGGAAGACGACGATACCCGCGCCTTTATTGCCCAGGAAAACCCCAGCGCGCTGCGCGAAATAGCCCAGCGGTTTCAAGAGGCGCTCGACCGGGGATTGTGGCAACCTCGCTCCAACTCCGCGCGCACGCGCATCGCCCAAATTTTGGAGGGATCATGACAGAAGATACAGAACGCCACGCGGTCAAAATGGCCAAGAAGAAAGCCGCCCGCGACAAGATCATGGCCACCAAAACCGAAGAGAAGGGGCTGGTGATCGTCCACACAGGCAAGGGCAAGGGCAAAAGCTCGGCCGCGTTTGGGATGATCTTTCGGTGCATCGCGCACCAAATGCCTTGCGCTGTGGTACAGTTCATCAAGGGCGGCATGGGCACGGGCGAGCGTGACCTGATCACAGGGCACTTTGCCGATCTGTGCCAGTTCCACACCATGGGCGAGGGCTTTACCTGGGAGACCCAGGACAAAAGCCGCGACATCGAGATGGCCCAGGCGGCCTGGGCCAAAGCCAAGGACCTGATCCGCGACGACAGCTTGCGCATGGTGCTGCTGGACGAGATCAACATCGCCTTGCGCTATGACTACCTGGACGTGAACGAGGTGGTCGCGTTCCTGGCGGACCAAAAGCCCGAGATGACCCATGTGGTGCTGACAGGGCGCAACGCAAAAGACGCGTTGATCGAGCAGGCCGATCTGGTCACCGAGATGGAGCTGATCAAACACCCTTTCCGCTCCGGCGTGAAAGCGCAGCGGGGGGTGGAGTTTTAGCTGTTCAATTTAACCCCGATGCACTGTTCGCGGCCTGAAATTAAAGCGATCATGGGTGTCGTAGGTTAAGATCGAAAAACCATAGGACTTCGGTTCGAGCGCATGTCTGAACACGGGATAGCCTGGCCCAAGGAACCGGCAGAAGGCTGGGGCTCTTGGAGCCGCGAGAAGATCGCCTGGTCGTTGGCCGTGCTTGCGTGTCTTCTTCTGTTAGAGATTGTTGCCGCAGGTGCCACCGCCTATGCACCGGTTTTTCAGTTCGCAGATACTGCCTCGTTCCGTGTCCGCGATTTATGGGTGGCCGAACTGCTCGTGTTGTTCTCGCTGCTGTTTTTCGGGACCGTTATCGTCGGTGTGATCTTTCGGTCGTCCCAACATTTCACTCCAGACCCCAAGCGGCTTGCACGGGATGCGGCAATTTCCATTGTCTACTGCATTCTAAGCTTTGCCGTGTTGTATCGATTTTTGGGGATTTCCCTTGGCGCGGAGTGTGCAGCGTCGAGTGCCTTGGACCATTTGTACTTTTCCATGGTCACCTTTTCGACGCTCGGTTACGGCGACTTCAAACCTTGCGAAACGGCCCGCCTCGTCGCTGCAGCCCAAGCCATCTATGGAAATTTGCATTTGGGATTGATCGTTGGTGCTGCGCTGTCATTCGCGCAATTTCAGACGCTGACGACCGAAAATGATGTCCGCACGTACCGGGTGATGATGGACAATCGTGATGTAACAGTGAAGGTGTGGTCAAACGCACTGGACGCGGAACCTACAGGTGACGCCAGTTTAGGTGATGACGCCAATGCCGACTGCAAAGATGCCAACAGCGAAGATGATCGCTGACGCGCCCATGATGCGATTGTAGGTTTTGCTGCTCATGCGATCCTCCTTTCCGTTCGCGATATATAGCAAATTCTGCGTCTTCGAACAAGGGTTGCCGGCTGGACCTATGATCTGGGGGGGGGCGCGATGACCACCTTAATGATCCAAGGGGCCGGGTCCAATGTTGGGAAATCGGTGCTGGTGGCGGGGTTGGCGCGGGCCTTTGCCCGGCAGGGTCTGCGCGTGCGCCCGTTCAAGCCGCAAAACATGTCCAACAATGCAGCCGTCACCTCGGACGGGGGTGAGATTGGCCGGGCGCAGGCCTTGCAAGCCCTGGCCGCGGGCATAGCCCCGCACACGGATATGAACCCGGTGCTGCTAAA
Source organism: Pseudomonadota bacterium (assembly GCA_039821665.1). Lineage (GTDB taxonomy): Bacteria > Pseudomonadota > Alphaproteobacteria > Rhodobacterales > Rhodobacteraceae > CANLSM01. The sequence continues at coordinate 649 of JBCBNR010000276.1, read as the reverse complement.
GCCTGAATCGGAGATGGGCGCGCAGGTGGTTGTCCAAGGCAAACGGATCGCCACCGAACGCGCGCGCGACTATGCCAAGCGAAAGCCGCAACTGATGGCCGCTGTTTTGCAAAGCTTTCAGCGGCTCAAGTCACAGGCCGACATCGTGTTGGTAGAAGGCGCTGGCAGCCCGGCGGAGGTGAATTTGCGCCCAGGTGATATTGCCAATATGGGCTTTGCCCAGGCCGCCCGGGTGCCGGTCGTGTTGATCGGCGACATTGATCGGGGCGGGGTGATCGCCCAGCTTGTGGGCACCCAGGCCGTGCTTGACCCCAGCGATGCTGCCTTGATCCGGGGCTTTGCCATCAACAAGTTTCGTGGCGATCCCAGCCTGTTTGACGACGGCTATGCCTTGATTGCGGACCGCACGGGGTGGCGCGGTTTGGGCGTGGTGCCTTGGTTCGACCAGGCCCATCTTCTGCCAGCCGAAGATGCCCAGGACCTGCCACGGGCGGCCACACGCGAGGGCCTTAAAATCGCCGTTCCGACCCTTGGGCGCATTGCCAATTTCGACGATCTCGATCCCCTTTCGGCCGAGCCGAACGTGTCTGTTCAGATGGTCCGCGCGGGCGAGGCGCTGCCGGGTGATGCGGATCTGGTGATCCTGCCC
>JBCBNR010000275.1:0-4479 GCA_039821665.1 Pseudomonadota bacterium | reverse complement strand
CGCGCACGCTATCCTGGCGCGCCCGTGGTCACCTATGTCAACACCACGGCAGACGTGAAGGCGGCTTCTGACATCTGCTGCACCTCGTCGAATGCCGCGCAGATCGTGGCGGGGTTGGAGGCGGACACCGTGATCATGGCGCCAGATAAATACCTGGCCCAGAACGTTGCCAAAGAGGTGCCCCATAAACGCATCGTCTGGTGGGACGGCACCTGCATGGTGCACGAACAGTTCACGGCCCAGGAGGTCGAGGAGTTTCGCGACTGGAACCCCGGTACCACGGTTGTCGTGCACCCCGAATGCCCGCCCGAGGTGGTGGAGGTGGCGGATTACTCCGGCTCGACCAAAGGGATCATTGATTTTCTGTCCGATGAGACACCGGAAAAGGTGATGCTGCTGACGGAGTGTTCGATGGCCTCCAACATTTCGGACGCGCTGCCAGGGGTCGATTTTCTGGGGCCCTGTAACATGTGCCCGCATATGAAAAAGATCACCTTGGAAAAGGTGCTGTGGTCGCTTCATTCCATGACCACCCCGGTGGAGGTGGATGCGCACGTGGCCACCAAGGCCCGCGTGGCGGTCCAGCGGATGATCGACATGAGCGCAAAGTAAGCGGTCATGAGCCATATGCCCGACATGCTGCTGGAGCCTATGGTCCGCCACGCGTTGTTGGAGGATCTGGGCACCGCAGGCGACATCACCAGCCGCCTGGTGGTGCCGGAGGAGACGCAAGCAACGGCCCTGCTACAGGCGCGCGGTGCTGGCGTCGCCTCGGGGCTGCAATTGGCACGCTTGGCGTTTCATGCGGTGGACCCTGAGCTTCGCATCACCAGCGAGAAGGACGGCGTGACCTGTGGGCCCGGGGATGTGCTGATGCGCATAGACGGGCGCGCCACGTCGCTGTTGGCTGCCGAGCGGGTGGCGCTAAACTTTGCGGGTCGCCTGTCGGGCATCGCCAGCCTGACGGCCCAGTTCGTGGCAGAGGCGAAGGGCACGCAGGCGCGCATCACCTGTACCCGCAAAACCACGCCCGGGCTGCGTCTTGCCGAAAAACTTGCGGTGCTGCACGGGGGTGGGTCGAACCACCGGGTGAACCTGTCGGATGCGGTGTTGATCAAGGACAATCATATCGCCGCGGCGGGCGGCGTTGTACCTGTGTTGGAGGCGGTGAAGGCCAAAGCGGGGCACATGCTGCATGTGGAGATCGAAGTCGATACCCTGGATCAGCTCGATCAGGTTTTGGCCACGGGGGGCGCCCATGTGGTGCTGCTGGACAATTTCAGCACACCGGACTTGGCGGAGGCTGTGGGGCGGATCGACGGCAAGCACACGGCAGAGGCGTCGGGGAACATGACCCTGCCGCGCATTGCCGAGGTCGCCGGCACAGGCGTGGATTACATCTCCGTCGGGGCGCTGACGCATTCGGCCCCGGTGCTGGATTTGGGCCTGGACTTCTGACCCAAACCCTTTGGCCCCAGGGGCCAATGGCGCATATCAACACCCTGCGCATGACAGTGAAGGGGATGGTCAGCGAAGACCCGCCCAAGGGCGTCGGTGCTGCGCCCTAAACAGTGGCGAGCACCGAACCCGGTTGCGCCTCGCGGCTGTGACGCAGCAGAAACGCGATCTCCAAATTCTCCTCGGGCTGGGCGAGATCCTTGCGGCTGAGCATCGTGCGCAATGTGTCCCAGGCCGCTCTGTGGGTCAGCGCCTCCTCTTGGGTGTCGGTCGCTTTGCTGAGCGCAAGGATCACTTTCCAGACATGAAAGCGCAGGCGCTTGTCATCCTCGGCCTGGATGGCGACCTCGACCTCGGCCTGGAACCGGGGGAAATGAACCGCCTCGGCGCTGGGCATATCAATGTCCAGTTGCCTCACGGCCAAGCGGCACAATAGGGCGGCAATGCTGGCCTTGGCCTTGAGGGTGATGGCAAACTCGCGATCCGCAAGGTCTTTGACGCCGGTCAGTTCGGGGGCCGAGCCTGCGTCCATCGCATCGCGCGCGGCTTTGATGGTGTTGGACGCAAGATCCAAAAGATCGCCTTCGTCTTCGGCAATCGAATCCAGGCCCAAAACCGCGGCCAGTAACAGGCGCGTGACCAGATGCATGGCTTTGGCGGCCTTGATCTGGGCAAGGCCCAAGGCGTCATCGATGCGCTCGAACTCGGCCTCGGCGGCGGCCAAATGGTCCTGCCCGCTGCCCAGCATCTGCTGCAGGTGCATTGCCCCGTCTTTGTCCCGGTAAATCCCCTCATAATCCACCCAGACAAGCGCGCGCAGGCCCGAGGCCCGAAGGAACAGGGCATCCCCCAGTTTGCGCGCAACCTCCACCGGCATGGCATTGGCGATTGGCCTCGGCTCGGTCCCGTCTTCGGTGGCGGTCCCCGCAACCTCTTGGTCCGAGCGCAGGTCGGTGATCAGCCGCTCGGCGATGTTGCAGGTTGTGGACCAAGCGCCCAATTGCAGGGCCACCGCCGCACAGCCCAGTTGCACATCGCGAAAATCGGCGCTGTCCAGGTGGCACAGGTCGGTGATGTCCGCCTTAAGGCGCGCGTCATCCTGGCCGCCTGCATCCCGCACGATATGGGTGGGCAAATGGGCGCCTGCGCTGTTGACCAGGCTGGCCGGGGCACGGGCGCTGAAGGTCAGGCTCGCGCGTCGATTGAGGCTGTCGAGCGCCAGGATCAGCGCGTTGCGCATGGCGGTTTGCAGATGCGACTTGTCCAGATCGGACGAGATGCTGATCTGCTTGCTTTCATAGACCTCCGCCAAAGCGGTCGCCGTCTCGCCACGTCGGGCTTCCTCGAAGGCGTCTTCGATGCCCTGTAGCAAAGCCTGGTGATAGCGCACCAGAAGATGCACGTTGAGGAACACAGCGTTCTTGGCCAACGCGTCCCAGTGCCGCTCGATACTGGGCAGGGTGGTGGCCAGGCCGTCGCCCATCAGCGGCGTGAGGCTGGACAGGATCTTGCCGTCCGACTTTTTCTTCAGGTTGTCCAGCAGCGCCTTGACCCGTCGCAGCCGCTGTTCGCGCTCGCCCTCGGGGCTTTGGGCAAGCCAGGCGCGCATGTCGCCTTCCATCTGCTGCAAGGCCCGTGTGCGGTTGTAAAGGCGGGTCAACACATCCTGGGGCTGTTCGCCCGATTGGCGTGCCTCGCGCAGGAAGGTGTCGATGGCATCGCGCAGCCGGGTGGTCGCATCCGCGCGGTGCACCTGGTTGTCCATATCCTCGGTATTGAAAACCGGCAGATACTGGCTGGTGCGCCGCACCTCGGCCATGGTGCCACCGCTTTTGTCTTTGGCCAGTTCCACGGCTGAATGGATCACCTCGTCCGAGGTGATCAGATGCAGCCGTTCCGGCTGTCCCTTGGCGGAATTGCCTTCATTGATCAACTCGATCCGCGCGAGGCATTCCGCATCCCGGCGGCGGTTGCGCGTGCGCCTGTTCTGCGCCTCCAGCGACCATTGGGCCGAGCTGCGTTCGGCGCGGATCAACAGCTCTTCCCAGCGATCGACCGCATCCTTGTCGGGATGATCCACCACCTCCTTGTCAACGCCAGGGGCAAGCCGCAGGGGCCGGATCTTGTCGCTGCTCGACAGGTCCAGCAATTGCCTCGCGGCACTGGCCGCGCCCAGGTTGAAGCGCTTGATCAGGTTCGGGATATGCTCCTCCGAGACCTTTTGCAGCGCTGTGCGGTTCTTGCGCGCCAGGGTCAATTGGCGCTTTACGGCCGTGATCGCCTTGCGAAACGCCTCGGCATCCCTGTCGTGATCCGCGCCTTGCGCGTCCGCCGCAGCCTCGTTCAACCGTTGCAAGGTGGCCGAAAGGCTTTGACGAAACTCCATCAAATGGCCTGGGTCCAGGTAAAGCGGCAACAGGCGTTGGCCGGGCAGGCGGCCCGAAAACAGGAACTGGCCTGTGATGATCGCCGTCTCGATCTGGGTGCGGCTGGCCTTCCCCCGGGGAGAGAACAACTGCACCAAGTGGTGGTTCTGTCTGGGGTTGAAAAAGAGATGCAGCACATTGCTGTCCACCAGATAGATCGGGTGGGTGGCAGCATTGTCCGCCAGCGCCCCGTCATCGATGTTTTGCTGCAAGGTCAGGCGGGCGCGGATCAGATTGACCAGATGGCGCAACTGGGCCGCATTGGCCTGGTCCAGCATCTCTGGTTCCAGATCGCTCATCCCGCGACCCCGGTGGCACTCGCATCCAGGCCTAGCCCATCCTCGCGCGATTTCAACAGCGCCGTGGCTTTTTGCAGAATGCTCAGGTCGAACAAGCCCGCAGAGGGAGCGGGCGCCGCATTGGGCACAGTGCCATGCGCCACGGGATCGGGGCCCCAGTCGATGAGGGGGGCATGGCTGTCATGGTGCGCGGCCAATCCGGCGGGATCGCTGTCGCCATCGTGATCAAACGCGGTCTCCAAGAGGACCTGCGCCGTCTGCTGTGTGAGTTGGTCAATGATCTGCTGCGCGAGGGC
>JBCBNR010000274.1:0-4498 GCA_039821665.1 Pseudomonadota bacterium | reverse complement strand
CGCTTGGATCTGGGCATCCGTCGGCGGCTGGGGCGCTGTACTTAGCGTATCGGGTGTCAGCGCCACATAGGAAAACGACCGGGTCTCGCCCGAAAAGTCGAGAATGCGGTCGATCACGGCGGCGGGCACCTCTGTGCCGCTGACCAGGCTTTGGCGCAACACCTCGCGGGTCAGTCCCTTGCGCAAATCGGTTTCAAACTCTTTGGGCGTCAGCCCCTGGTTGCTCAGGGCAAAGGTGTACTGTTCTTGGCTGAACCCGGTGCCACTCGCGAATTGCGGCATGGCCAACACCGCCTCGCGCACCGCCGTGTCGCCCACGGACAGCCCAAGCTCGGCTGTTTGGTTGTCCAATGCGGCGAGGCCCACAAGGGTGGACAGCACCGCGCGGTCCAACCCAAACTCCTGCGCTTGGGCCATGCCGATGGGCTGGCCGGTTTGCTGCTGAATGCGGCTCACCTCGTTTTGCAACGCGCGCAGGAAAGTATCGGACTCGACCCCTTCATCGCCCACCCGTGCCACGTTTTGGCTCGACAAGCCCGAGACGCTGCCCGACAGGCCAAACCCGGTCAGAGCCACGATCAACAGGCCCAGCAAGATCCACACCAAAATATTCGATCTGGACGAGCGGAAAATGTTCAGCATCTGGGTTCGGGTCCTTTGCCGGTATTAGGATCGCAAGCGGGTGTAGGGTGTTGCGGGCGGCTTGCCAAGGCCAGTCAAAGCACAAACGCGCCGAGCCGCGCGATCAATTCATCGAGACCGGCGGCATCCGCATTGGCAAAGGCCACGCGCAACTGCTGCTCGGGCGCGCCGTCACCGCCCTGGGCAAGGGTTGGGCCAAACATAGTGCCGGGCAAACACAGGATCGACTGATCTTCCAGCAGCCGCTTGGCCACATGGTTCGAAGGCGCCTCGAAGGGATGCGCAAGATAGGCAAAATAGGCCCCAAGCCCAAGCGCGCGCCAGCCTGGCAGCCCTGCTAGCTTGGCCTGCAGATGGGCGCGCCTTGCCAATATCTCCACCCGTTCCGCCGCCACCCAAGCGCCCATATGCTGCAACCCGTAAAGGGCCGCGTGCTGGCCCACTTGGCCCGGACAAATAGCGACCGTGTCCAAAAACTTTTCGATCTGGGCCAGCCTGGTTTCGTTGCAGATCAGTGCGCCCACCCGGTGCCCGGTCAGGCGAAACACCTTCGAAAAGGAATAGAGGTGGATCAGAACATCCTGCCAGCCGTCGGTGAAAAGGTCGTGGGGCGCGTCGTCATGGCTGTGAAAATCGCGGTAGGTCTCGTCCAGGATCAAGGCGGTGCCGGTCTCGCGGCACAGATCGGCAAAGGCGCGCAACAGTTCCGCCGGATATTCCGCCCCGGTGGGGTTGTTGGGCGACACCAGCGCGATGGCCTTGACCTTAGGTGTCATCAAGCGGCGCGCCATCTCCACATCGGGCAGCATATCCGCGCCCGGCGGCATCAAAACAGCCTCCACCCCGGCCATATCCAGCCACATCTTGTGATTAAAATACCAAGGCAGCGGCAGCAGGATCGCATCCCCTTGTGTGGCCAGCGAGGCGACGGCGGCGCAAAACGCCTGGTTGCACCCGGAGGTGATGGCCACCTCGCTGGGTCGGATCGCCCCGCCGTATTCTGCGGACCATTTCTGCGCCAAGGTCTCGCGCAGGGCGGGCAAGCCCAGCACCGGCCCGTAAAGATGAGTGTCGGGATCGTCGCGCAAGGCGCGGGCCATCGCCTCTCGCATCTCCGCAGGCGGCGGATCCACGGGGGCGGCTTGGGACAGGTTCAACAGCGGCAGATCCGGCTTTAACGTGGTCTCGCTCACCCAGGCGCGGGCCTCCATCACCGGGGGGGCAAAGGTGGCGGCGAGCGTGGCGCTCAGCGGCATGGCGGGCATGGGTGGCGTCCTTTACAAAAGGCATTGGCAGCTTGGCGTCGCACCCTAACGCGGGGTGCGGCGGGTGCAAGTCTTGACAGGGGCGGGCAATCCGCGCATCTGCCAAAGCCATGGCCGCACCCCCTCTTTTGACCCTGTCCGAGATCGCGCTCACCTTCGGGGGGGACCCGGTGTTCGAGGATGTCTCGCTGGCCTTGCCGCAAGGGGCGCGCATGTGCCTTGTGGGGCGCAACGGGTCCGGGAAATCGACCCTGATGAAGGTGATCGCAGGCCATGTGACGCCAGACAGCGGCACGCGCTTTGTCAAACCCGGGGTTGCGGTGGCCTATATGGACCAGGACCCGGATTTTTCGGGCTATGACAGCTTGGACGCGTTTGCCCGCGATGGCCTGGACCCGTCGGACGGTTATCGGGTGGAGATCGCCTTTGAAGGGCTAAAGCTGGACCCAAGCACCGACCCGGCGGCTGCCTCGGGGGGCGAGCGGCGGCGCGCGGCGCTCGCCCGTATCATCGCCGCCGAGCCGGATGTGATGCTGCTGGATGAGCCCACAAACCATTTGGACATCGAGGCCATCGCTTGGTTGGAGGAGTATCTGCGCAGCTTGCGCTCGGCCTATGTGGTCATCTCCCACGACCGGGCGTTTTTGCGACGCCTGTCCAATGGCATTCTCTGGGTGGACCGTGGCGCCGTGCGGCGTCTGGATCAGGGGTTCGAGGCCTTCGAGGCCTGGCGCGACAAAACGTTCGAGGAAGAGGATTTGGCGCGCCACAAACTGGACCGTTTGATCAAGGCCGAGGGGCGATGGGCCGTCGAAGGCATCTCGGCCCGGCGCAAACGCAATATGGGCCGGGTGCGGCGTCTGGGCGAGTTGCGCGCCGAGCGTGCATCCCAAATCCGCCGAACAGGGGCTGCGGATTTCGCTTTTGATACCGGGTCCACCTCGGGCAAGTTGGTGGTGGATGCAAAGGGCATCGCCAAAAGTTGGGGCGAGCGCACGGTGCTGCAGCCCTTGGATCTGCGCATCCAACGGGGGGACCGCGTTGCACTGGTCGGGCCAAATGGCGCGGGCAAAACCACGCTTCTGAACATCTTGATCGGCGATCTTGCCCCTGATGCGGGCACGCTGAAACTGGGCACCGGGCTGACACAGGCTGTGCTGGATCAAAACCGCGCAGCGCTGGACCCAACAGCCAGCCTGTGGGACACGCTTGCGCTGGATCCTTTGCTGGGCGTCTCGGGCCGCTCGGACCAGATTATGGTGCGCGGCACGGCGCGTCATGTGGTGGGATACCTCAAGGATTTCTTGTTTTCCGAGGCACAGGTGCGCTCGCCGGTTGGGGCGCTTTCGGGGGGCGAGAAGGCGCGGCTTCTGCTGGCGCGTCTGATGGCGCAACCCAGCAACTTGTTGGTGTTGGACGAGCCTACGAACGACCTGGACATCGAAACCCTCGATCTGTTGCAAGAGGTGATCGACGGGTATGAGGGCACGGTGCTGTTGGTCAGCCACGATCGGGATTTCATCGACCGTGTGGCGACGACGACCCTGTCCTTTGAGGGGGCAGGCCGGGTGACGGTTTATGCGGGCGGATACTCAGACATGCTCGCCCAACGCGGCAGTGCCGGCACCCGCGTACAGGCGTCGGGCAAGGCCAAGGCCAAAGGGCCAAGCACGCAGGCCGCTGCCAAGCCCAAGCCTGTGGATGCGCTTAGCTTTAAACAGGCGGATCGGCTGAAAAAACTTCCCGATGTGATCGCCCGGCTTGAGGCTGAGATCGCCAAGCTGGAGGCGTTTTTGGCGACAAAAGACCTCTTTGCCACGGACCCGGCCAAGTTCACCAAGGCAAGCGAGGGCCTGGCGGAGCGTCAGGCGGCCTTGGCGCAGGCCGAGGATGAGTGGTTGGAGTTGGCGGCCCTGCGCGAGGCGGCGGGCTAGGATGCGCCTGGACCAGACCCCTCGTTTCGTGACCAGCGGGTGGGTGGAGGTGCCCGAGGCCGCGGTGCTGCGCGGTGGCTCCTGGCGTACACGCCGTCTGCCGGTACGCTATGGGCTTCTTGACCATCCGGTGGCTGGTCTGACCCTGATCGACACGGGCTATACCCCCCATACGGTCACCGATCCCGGCCGTTCGCTGTCGATGAAAATAAACAGCGCGTTGCTGCGCGCAAAGCTGTCGCCTGAGGGCCAGCCAGAGGCGGTTTTGGCGCGCTTTGGGCGGGGGCTTAGCGACGTGGCTTGCGTGATCCTTACCCATTTTCACGCCGATCATGTCTCGGGCCTGCGGCTCTTTGAGAATGCGCGCTTTATCGGCGCGCGGGCGGATCTGGAGGTCATGGGCCGCCGCGCCCGGTGGCGCAACGCAGCGCAGGGGATGTTCGATGCGCTTTTGCCAACCGATTTTCACGAGCGCTTCGAGCCGATCGAGGCTTGCGCGCAAGTAGACCGGGCCAGGCTGAGCGGCCTGCGGGACCTCTTTGGTGATGGCAGCCTGTGCGCCGTGCCTTTGCCGGGGCACACGCAGGGACATTTTGGCCTGTTCTATCACACAGCGGGTGGGCCCGTGCTGTACGGATGCGATGCGCAATACGTCCA
>JBCBNR010000273.1:0-4513 GCA_039821665.1 Pseudomonadota bacterium | reverse complement strand
CGTCGCGGGTTACCCGCGACGGAACAGGGGATAGCCCACCAGCCCGATCGCGCAGACCAACAGGGGCACCAGTGCGAGCGAGGTCAGCATCGAGGGCAACACCCCCAGCAAAGCAGGCGTGATCGAGGCCCCCACGGCCACACCCAAGATGGTGCGCATCCCCTCTGACAGGCGCGGGCGCACCGTCATCGACAACCCGCAAAGCGCTGCGATCAAACACGCAAAAAGGGGGCCGAGCAGAAACGGCAGCGGCAGCCCGGCCAGCGCCCAAACACCTACACCGACAAGGGCAATGAGGGCTGTGCGCAGCTCTACCATCGCGCAAATCGGGGGTGCGAGGAGGTTGGAACTTGGGTGTGCATGGATCTTGTATACAAGCGTATCCGATTTTCGCAAGCCCGCTAGATGCAAACCGCCCGTTGCTTTCAGCCCCCGCCGCGCAGGCGTGTGCGCAAGACACGCAAGGCCCGCTCGTAGGTGGCCTGGTCATAGGCCACACCCGCGCAGCCAGCGTTGTAGCGTGCAGCCTGGGCCGCGCGGCGCTCAGTGATGTCCAGTTGATCGGCGCGGGCACGCTTTGCCACCTCCAAGCCATCGGCGATCTGCTGGTCCAGGTCGATCACAGCCATTGCAGCAGCCGCATCTACCCGCGCGGTATCCGCCAGGGTACGCCGTTGCAAACGCGCCTCCATCACCTGCGCCAGGGCGGTTGCCCGGGCTTGGGACAAGGCATCCTCGCTGCGCTCAAGATTTGTGATCTCTCGATCCAGCAAAAGACACTCCGCCAGTTCCTCAGGCGTCAAGGCCGCCAGGGATGTGGCCAAAAACAAAGACGCCAACGCCAGGGCAAAAGGGAGGATCAAACGCATGTGCCACACCCTGGGCGTTGTGTCTTTCTGCCAGGTTAAGCCCCCTTCAGAACGCCCGCCCCGCCAGCAAAGGGGCAACCGGGATCGGGCCCACGGCGCAAGCATCCAGCCCTTGGGTGGCGCCGATGCGCAACCATTGCGCGCGCGCCTCCAACCCGATGGAAACTTTGGGACCCATCGCCAGGGGCGTCCGCCCCCAATGGGCGTCTTGCATCGGCTCGACTGCGTACAGATCGCCCAGCGCCGGCACCTCCCCCACTGTGGCCCGTACAAGCACGACGCCTGCCACACACTCCACCTGGCGGGTGACAGCGGCGCGCAACGCCCCCTCCTGCGCCGCTGGGGCGCGGCGGATGGCGGCAAGGGCCAGATCGGCAACGCCATGGCGCACCTGGGCGGCGTGACCGTAAGCATGGGCCAGCACATAGCGCGCGTGATCTGGGCCGCCGGCCCGCGCCACCAAACCTTGGGGGACGAAAATGGTGTTGAGATCCGTACAATAGCGCACCAGCAGGCTGGCCACGGTTCCCCCACCGCACAGCGCATCCAGGCGCGAGGTCAAGATCACGACCGGCATCCGACGAAACTCGGCATTGGCCGCGCGCACCACCGGCCCCAGCACCTGCGCTGTGCCTGGGTCGAGGGCCGCGTTCTGCACCGTTTGCCCGTGGGCCACAGGGGCAGTGCCCGCCAGACAAAGGATAAGGCCCAAGCGCTTGAACGTTTGCATCCCACCTTCCGTTGCCATCCGCACCATTGCGCTTGTGTTTGCCCCGCTGAGCGCCCTAAGTCCACGACCATGACCGAGCGCTCGAACCCCTGGCTTGCGGCCACTTGGATGATGGGTGCGGTGGCATCCTTCTCGACCATGGCCGTGGCCGGGCGCGAGGTGGCGGTGGAGCTGAACACCTTCGAATTGATGTTCTACCGCTCGATCATCGGTTTTGTGCTGATCGTGGCGCTGTGTGCCCTGTCCAAACGCGGGCTCGCCCAGGTCCGCTCGGCCCAGCGGGCCAACCATTGGTGGCGCAACGTCTTTCACTTCACCGGGCAGAACCTTTGGTTTTATGCCGTCACCGTGATCCCGCTTAGCCAATTGGTGGCATTGGAGTTTATGAACCCGATCTTCGTGGCCATTCTCGCGCCGATTTTCCTGGCCGAGCGGTTTACCCAAAAGCGGGTGATCGCAGCCGCGATGGGCTTTGCCGGGGTGCTTGTGGTTGCGCGCCCGGGCCTGACACCGGTCGAGATCGGCCATGTGGCGGCTTTGGGGGCGGCCTTTGCCTTTGCGCTCAACACCCTTTTCACCAAGCATATCAGTCGCACCGACACGGTGCTGTGCGTGCTCTTTTGGATGACACTCAGCCAAAGCGTCTTTGGCCTCGTCCTCGCCCTGCCCGGAGGTATCCCTTGGCCCAGCCCACAGGGTTGGATTTGGGTCGGCGTGGTGGGCCTGTGCGGGATCACCGCGCATTTGGCCCTGACCTCGGCCCTGTCGCTGGCACCTGCGATGGTGGTTGCCCCGATGGAGTTTGCGCGCTTGCCCGTTATCACCTTGCTTGGCCTGTGGCTTTACAGCGAGACGCTGGACCCGATCATCCTCGCAGGGGCCGCGATCATCATTGCGGGCAATCTGATCAACATCCTGGGCGAACGGCAGCGGCAGATTGCCCAAAGCTGACCCCTTTTCGCAGCACATCTACCATGCTAGGTGCGCGGCGCGCGCGCTTTGCGCGGCCCTCTATTGGTGAAGGAGACCCTCCCCGTGGACATCGACAAAATCCCAGCTGGCAAAAACCCACCCCACGACATCAATGTGGTGATCGAGATCCCCGGCGGTGCAGGCGGCGGCGCACCTGTGAAATACGAGATCGACAAGGACTCGGGCGCTGTCTTTGTGGACCGGATCGTCAACACGCCGATGTTTTATCCCTGCAATTACGGCTTTGTGCCCAACACGTTGCATGCGGATGGCGACCCCACGGATGTGCTGGTGTTGATGGACTTCCCTCTGCCCCCCGGGTCGGTCATTCGCTGTCGGCCCGTGGGCGTCTTGAAGATGGAAGATGATGGCGGCATGGACGACAAGCTGATCGCCGTCCCGGTGGAAAAGGTGGACCCCTTCCAGGCAGGCATCCAGGATCTGGGCGACATCGCGCAGAAGACCCAGGATCGCATCCAGCATTTCTTCGAGCACTACAAGGACCTCGAAGCTGGCAAATGGGTCAAAGTGATCGGGTGGGGCGACAAGGCCGAGGCGGAGGCGATTTTGCAGACCTCCCTCGATGCGATGGCCAAATAGCCTTTATTTCATAGCTGTTTTGCCACAGAGCGCCGCGTTACGGGCCGTGACGCGGCGTCATTTCTTGACCCTTGGGGAAAGCTACATATAGCGTCCTTCCTAATCTAAGAGCGCATTGTCCCTATGCGCCACCACCGGGAGGATAACCAATGACCCTACGCGCGCTTGCAACCGGCGCCACGGCCCTGTCTTTGCTGGCCACAACTGCGCTTTCTGGCGGTATCGAACGGGCTGCCCCCAGCACCCGCGTGCTGTTCGAGGAAGGCCGCTATTTCGAGTTCAGCTTTGCCTCTGTCAGCCCCAACCTCAGCGGTAAAGACGGCACATTGCTGTCGCGGTTCTCGGGTCTGCCCGTGGACATCCCCTTGGAGGGCGAGACCGGCAACTTGCTGGACAACTACATCACGCTCGGCATGGCCTATAAGGGTGAGATCAACGACAAGCTGTCCTATGCGTTCCTTGTGGACCAGCCCTATGGGACCAATACGATCTACCCGTCCGCCATTGGCGGCCTGCCCGAGCCAAGTGCCATCTATGGTGATACGGAAGCCAAGCTGACAACCGTCGCGCTGACCTCTGCCCTGCGCTACGAGGTGACGCCGGGCGTGTCGCTTTATGGTGGTTTGCGCATCCAGCGCATGTCGGCCGAGGCGAGCCTGCCTTTCGTGTCCGGTTATGAGATCGAAACCGACGTCTCTACCGGTGTGGGCTACATGGCCGGTGTTGCCTATGAGCGGCCCGACATCGCTTTGCGCGTGGCATTGACTTACTATTCCGCCATCAATCACGAATTCACCGCCGACGAGACCGTGCTGGTGCCCGGCGTAGGCGCTGTGGATTTTGACGATGGCGAGTTCGAGATTGATACCCCAAGTTCCATCGCGCTGGAGTTCCAGACAGGGGTCGCCCCTGGCACCTTGGTTTTCGGCTCCATCCGCCGGGTCAACTGGTCGGATTTCGAGATCGTACCCCCCAACTATCCCTTGGGCACGCTGGTGGCCTATGAGGAGGATTGGACCACTTACACCTTGGGCGTAGGACGCCAATTGACCGACACGCTGTCGGGCTCGATCTCCTACACTTTGGAGCCTGCGAGCGACACGGTTCTGACCTCGCTTGGCCCCGTGGATGGGCGTCGCGCGATCAATCTGGGCCTGCGCTATAAGAAAGACGCCATGACCATCTCGGGCGGCTTGAGCTTTATTGAGCTGGGCGATGCCGAGAACGTGCTGGGCACCCAATATGAAGATGGCGAGGCCGTGGCCTTCGGCCTGCGTCTGGGCTTCAATCTTTAGAACCGTACCGGTCATCCGATGCAACAAAGGCCCGGGCAAAGCCCGGG
>JBCBNR010000272.1:0-4513 GCA_039821665.1 Pseudomonadota bacterium | reverse complement strand
CGCAACTTGACCGTGACCGCTGGCCTTGCCGCTTTGCCCTTGGCCGCCCTGCTGTTCGCTGGGCCGTTTGATGCCCCCAAAGTCGCTGTCCAAACGGAACTCTTCGGCCCCCATCTGTCAGATCACAGCCACTACATCGCAAAACCGCGTGAAGCGTTCGGCCCACCCAATCCCTTTGCTGCCAACAGCTGACCGGCACAGCGCCGCAGTCGGGTCCGATTCAACCACAAAGACGAGCTGCCCTTCTGACAACCCCCAATGGGCCCGGGGCCTCTTCTTCATTTTTGCGAAAATATCCCGGGGAGTCCCGAAGGGACGGGGCAGAGCCCCATACGCGCGCAGGCGCTTAAGACAAGCGGTGGGCGTCAGCCCACCACCGCAAGCCGTGCGGCCTGGCTCAACTCGGGGTGAACCCCCCGCCGGTGGGTGTGTCGAGCCAGAAAACATCGCCTTTCCCCATCTCCACCTGATCGGCGGAGGCAAGCACCTCTTCGCTGCCTGCGGCCCGCACCACCCGGCACACGCCCACAACACCGGGACTGCCCGCCTCCAACCCAGGCGGAGGCACCACCCTGTGGCCGGCCAACAGGGCCAGCGTCATCGGTTCTAGAAACCTCAGCCTGCGCCGGGTTCCATCCCCCCCAGGGTAGGTCCCTGCCCCGCCAGATCCGGTGCGGATCGCAAAAGTCTCCAACACCACCGGAAAACGCCATTCCAGCACCTCCGGATCGGTCAAACGTGAGTTTGTCATATGGGTATGAACGCCGCCCGTACCCGGATGCCCCGACCCATCCGACAAGCGCCCAGCCCCCGAGCCGCCACACACGGTCTCGTAATACTGGTAGGTTGCGTTGCCGAAGGTTACATTGTTCATGGTCGACTGGGCCGCTGCCTGCACACCAAGGGCAAGCAACAGGGCCGAGGTGACCGCTTGGCTGACCTCCACATTGCCGGCCACCACGGCCGCGGGATAGGCTGGCGTGACCATCGTGCGCTCGGGCAAAATCACTGTGATCGGCGTCAGAACACCCTCGTTCATCGGAATATTGTCCGCCACCAACAGCCTGAACACATAAAGGACAGCCGCCATGGTCACCGGCTGGGGAGCGTTATAGTTCGTGCCCCGCTGGGCACTGGTGCCGGTGAAATCCACCGTGGCCGAACGGGCCTCTCGGTCAATCGTCAGCTTGACCTTCACCTCGCGCGCCTGCCCGTCGAAATCAGGGTCCATGGGATAAACAATCTGCGCATCCCGCAGGCCCACAATCGCGCGTCGCACGCATTCTTCGGCATTGTCCTGGACATGGGCCATGTAAGCCTCCACCACCTCCAGTCCGAACTGATCCACCATTTTCATCAGCTCAGAGGCGCCTTTTTCGCAAGACGCGACCTGGGCTTTGAGATCGGCGATGTTCAAATCCACCGCCCGCACCGGATACTGCGCGCCCAAAAGCATCTCTCGGGTCTCTGCCTCACGAAACCGGCCCCGGTCCACCAGCTTGAAATTGTCGATATAGACCCCTTCTTCGTGGATCGTGCGACTGTCAGGGGGCATCGAGCCCGGGGTCAGCCCGCCCACATCCGTGTGGTGCCCGCGTGCCGCCGTATAGAACAGCACTCGACTGTCATCCTCGGCCCAGACCGGGCGCACGACGGTGATGTCCGGCAGATGCGTGCCCCCATTATAGGGCGCATTTTGCACAAACACATCGCCAGGCGCCATATCCGGGTTCTGGGTGATGATCGTTTTCACACTCGCCCCCATCGAGCCCAAGTGCACCGGCATATGGGGCGCATTCGCAATCAGATCGCCCGCCCCGTTGAACACCGCGCAGGAAAAATCCAACCGTTCTTTGATGGTCACGGACGCGGCTGTGTTCTCCAACACGGCGCCCATCTGCTCGGCAATGGACATATAAAGGTTGTTGAACACCTCCAGCATGACCGGATCGGCCTTCGTGCCCACCGCATGGGCCCGCGCCCGCGCGGCAATTCGGGTCAGGACCACATGGTCATGGGCGCTGATCTGGGCGCGCCAATCTGGCGCAATCAGGATCGAGGTGTGATCCTCGACCAACACCGCAGGCCCCGTCAGGGTATCGCCTGGGCGCAAGTCCGCGCGGCGCACAAAGCGCGCATCCACCCACGCGCCGTCCACATAAACCGGCGCGCTCAGCGCTGTTTGGAACTCACTTTCCTGGCGGGTCTGGGTGGGCAAGCGGGCCTCGGTCAGGTCAGCCGCAGCCCCGATAGCCTCCACGCTGACCGCCTCGATCACCAACGGCGTGTCGCCCGGATCAAAGCCAAAGCGCGCCCGATGCTCGGAGGCAAAGGTTGCGCGCATTATGCCCTCATCGTCAAACGGGATCGCAAGCGCCGTGTCCGTCCCTTGGACTTTCAGCATCGCCACAGGCTCCAACCGCACATGGGCCTCGGCGAACCCTTGCGCCTCGACAGCGCCCAGCGCCTCCACCCCCAAACGATCGAGGATGGCCGCGGCCTCCAGGCGGCTTTGTGCACCAAGCACGGCCTCCACCGCCTCGGCCCGGGTCTCGCGCACATCCGCCAGCCCCATGCCGTAAGCTGACAGAAGCGAGGCCATGGGATGAATGAGACAGGTCTCCATCCCCAGCGCATCGGCAATTGCACAAGCATGCTGTGCCCCCGCCCCGCCAAAGACGCTGAGGCAATAGCGCGTCACGTCATAACCACGCTGCACGCTGATCGTCTTGATCGCCCGTGCCATATTTTCAACGGCAATTGTCAAAAACCCCTCGGCCACAGCCTCTGGGCTGCGCCCGATCTGGTCGGCCAGTTCGGCAAAGCGCGCGTGGGTCGCCGCAAGATCCAAGGGTTGATCCGCACCCGGTCCGAAGATGGCCGGAAAGAACTCTGGCCTCAGGCGGCCGGTCATCACGTTGGCATCTGTGACCGCCAAGGGTCCGCCACGGCCATAGCAGGCGGGCCCGGGATTTGCGCCCGCACTTTCGGGCCCCACGCGCATGCGGGCACCATCAAACGTCAAGAGCGAACCGCCACCGGCGGCCACCGTATGTATGTTCATCATGGGCGCTGTGATCCGCACACCAGCCACCTGGGCGTTGGTCACCCGCTCGTACTGGCCTGCGTAATGGCAGACATCGGTCGAGGTGCCCCCCATGTCAAATCCGATGACCTTTTCGAACCCTGCAATTTGGCTGGTGCGCACACAACCCACCACGCCGCCCGCAGGCCCTGACAGCACCGCATCCTTGCCCTGGAACACATGGGCGTCCGTCAATCCGCCCGAGCTTTGCATAAACATCAGCTTGCCCGCGGGGTCCCCGTCAAAGCTGGCCGCAACCCGGTCAACATAGCGACGCAAAATCGGGGTGAGATAGGCGTCCACCACCGTTGTGTCGCCCCGGCTGACCATTTTCATCAAGGGCGAAACTTCGTGGCTGACCGACACTTGGCCAAAGCCCATGGCGCGCGCCTGCGCGGCTGCCTGTGCCTCGTGATTGCGGTGGCGATAGCCATGGATGAAGTTGATCGCCACCGCATCAATGCCATCGGCCCGCGCGGCATTCAAACCCGCCTCCAGCACGGACAGATCAAGCGGTGTTTCTTCGAACCCGTGGGCGTGGATCCGCCCCGGCACTTCGATCACCCGCGTGTAAAGCATCTCGGGCAATATGATGTGGCGCGCAAACAGGTCCGGGCGATGCTGATAGGCCAGGCGCAAATGGTCGCCCAACCCCTCATTGGTAACCAGAACAACCGGGTCGCCCTTACGCTCCAACAGGGCATTCGTGGCCACGGTTGTGCCCATTTTCACCGTGTTCACAGCGCGTAAGGGGATTGGTTCCGCGGCCGCCAGGCCCAAGAATTGGCGGATGCCATGCAGGGCTGCATCCTCGTATTGCTCGGGATTTTCCGACAAATGCTTGGCCCGGTGCAGGGTCCCATCGGGCGCGCGTGCCACGATGTCTGTGAAGGTGCCACCCCGATCAATCCAAAAATCCCATGCACCGGTCACCAGACCCTCCTTCAAAGCAGTGCGTTCGTCTTATTGAGTTCATGCAAAGCTCGCAATGCACTTGCTCTTGGCGCAAAACTGCGGCCCCTTTAACGGATGAGCCAAAGCCCCACCCCCATATTGCGCCCCGCCCGAGCGACCGATGCGCCCGGCATCCAAGCGATCTGGAACCCGATCATCGCGCACACCACCATCACGTTCACGACCGAGCCTAAGTCCCAGGCGGGTCTGGAGGCTTGGATCGCCCAATCCCCGGTCTGGGTCGCCGAGGCCGAGGGCGATGTGTTGGGCTTTTGCGCCTACGGCCCGTTTCGCGGCGGGCCAGGCTATGCCCATGTGGCAGAGACGACAGTATTTGTTGCTGATGGCGCCAAGGGGCGCGGGCTGGGGCATGCGCTGATGCGCCATTTGGAAACGGCGGCACGGGCAGATGGTAAATCCGTGCTTGTCGCCGGCATCTCGGGCGAGAACCCAGCGGCCCTCGGCTTTCACGCA
>JBCBNR010000271.1:0-4531 GCA_039821665.1 Pseudomonadota bacterium | reverse complement strand
CGCCGCGTGCAGCCGGTCGAACGGGCCAAAATCACCCGCAACAGCCGCGGCAATCACAGCTTCAATCTGATGGTTGCGCGGGATGATGGCCGGGTTGGTGCGGGTAAGATCCGCACCGCCATCAACCTCGCCCTGCCACTGTGCAAACCAAGCCGACAGGCGGGCATCCTGGGCCAAGGCGGGCGGCAGGGCACGGGTCTCGGCCAGATGTCGGAAGGTTTGGGTGAAATCCGCCCCCGCATGGGCCATCCCCTCCAGCAAATCCGTAACAAGGGCCACGCGCGCCCCATCCACCGCACCCAATCCCAACTTTGCCCCGAAAATCCGGCCCCATGCCGCCGCATAGAGACCTGGAAAGCGATTGATCACGTCGGTTGCAAGCTCGATCGCACGCGCCTCGTCTCCGTCGATGACCGGCAAAAGGGCCGTGGCCAGTTGAGCCAAGTTCCACTGGGTGATCTGCGGCTGGTTTTGGTACGCGTAGCGCCCGTAAGAATCGATGGACGAGAACACCGTTTCCGGATGATAGGCATCCATGAATGCGCATGGCCCATAGTCGATGGTCTCGCCGCCCACATGGCAATTGTCCGTGTTCATCACCCCATGAATAAAGCCAAAGCCCATCCACCGCGCGACCAGATCGGCCTGGGCCTCGACCGCCGCCTCCAACAGGGCAAGGGCCGGCACCTCGGCGTCCATCCGGTCGGGATAGTGCCGCGACAGCGCATGGGACGTTAGCACCTCCAGCCCGTCATGGTCCTGGCGCGCGGCAAAGTACTGAAACGTGCCCACGCGAATGTGGGACCGGGCCACACGGGTCAGGATCGCGCCGGGCAACAGGGTCTCGCGCGCCACATCCTCCCCAGTTGTGACCGCTGCCAAGGCCCGGGTGGTGGGCACGCCCAAAGCCGCCATTGCCTCGGACACTAGGTATTCGCGCAGAACAGGCCCCAGCCAGGCCCGCCCATCGCCGCCACGCGAAAATGGCGTGCGGCCTGCCCCTTTAAGCTGCACATCCCAGCGGGTGCCGTCCTGGGCCAGCACCTCGCCCAGCAAAATGGCACGGCCATCGCCCAGTTGCGGCACCCAACCGCCGAACTGATGCCCGGCATAGGCCATGGCCAGGGGATCGGCCCCTTGGGGCACCGTGTTGCCCGAAAACAGGGCCGCCATCTGTGCCTCCGAGACGCCCTCCAACGCCAACCCCATCTGACGGGCCAGCGGGTGGTTAAAAGCGATCAGGCGCGGCGCGCGCACCGGCAGCGGTGCTTGGCTGGCAAAGAACCGAGCCGGCAGGCGCGCGTATGAATTGTCGAAATGCATATCCAGCATTCTAGCCCCCGGCGGTTTGCGTCGCCCCTGATATAGGCACGCGACCCTGCCTTGAAAACGATTGCGTGAGGTTCGCACCCGCCACTTGACCCGAACCTGCGTCAAATGCTCGGTGCGGCTATGGCAAAACCAGGTCAAACTCGCAGACTTATCCTTGGCTTGGGCGGATTGGCCCTGGTCTGGTCCGCCGTTCCGCTGGTGCGCCGCGCCATGGCCCCCCCGGTCCAATATGAGATGTTGAGCGACCCCAAAGGCTTTCGCAAGGTGGCCACCGGCGAGGTGTCGGTCGCGCGCGGAATGCTTGTGGGCCTGGACAATCGCCCGCCCATTGAACCGATCTTGGACGCGGATCTGTGCACAGTCCTCTTTCAAACTACGCCCGCGGACCGTGTGCCGGTTGCGGTCTTTTCCGACTATAACTGTCCGTTTTGCCGGGTTCTGTCGGACTGGCTTATCGAGGCGCAGGACAAGGGGCGCATTGCGCTGACCTTTCATGAATTGCCGCGGCTTGGTCCCCGCTCGGACATGACCGCGCGCTTGGCCTTGGCAGCGGCACGCCAGGATGCGTATCTGTGGTTTCACAAACGCTTCATGGCCTCGCAGTTTTTGCCGAACGATCCCTATGTTCTGACCCTCGCGACCGAGCGTGGAATAGACGGCCCGCGTTTGTTGGAAGACAGCGAAGACCCCAAGATCGACCGGCATCTGGCCCAAGCCGATGCGCTGGCCGCGCGATTTGGCTTTCCCGCGACCCCTGCCATGGTGGTGGGCCGAACGGCCGTTTTGGGTGCGGTAGAGCGGCATATCTTGGATCAGATCATCGCGGACGAGTCAGCCTTGCGCGACAGCCTGCCCTGCGGGCAGCAGCCTTAGCGCAAGCCCCTGGCCAAGGCGTCCCAAACCAGGCGCAGACGCGGGGCGGTTTGCACCTGGCGGTGCGCCACCAGCCACACCGGAAACGGCACAGGCGCAAGACCTGGACAGGCGCGCACCAAGTCCGGGTCAGTATCGCCGATGCGCGCGTCCAGAAGGCCCAGGGCCAGACCCTGGCGCAAGATCTGCCATGCCACGACAAAGTTGGCGGATTGCCAGGGAAAGCGACATCTCTGAACGGGGGCGCCGGCCTTGGCCAGGAGGGTGCGCAGCGGTGCGCCCGCCCCCATCTCGACAAAGGGCGCGTTGCCCAAATCCTCGGCGCGCTTCGGCAGACCAAGGCGTGCAACCAGGTCGGGCGTGCCGTAAAGGCGCGCTTCGGCCATGCGGACTTTTTGGGCGATCAGATCCCCCTCTTGCGGGGCAAAATTGCGAACAGCGATATCCGCCTCGCGCCGCCTAAGATCCGACGCGGCATTGTCCACCACGATAGTGAGGCGCAGGCCCGGATGATCCTGGGACAGATCCGCCAGGATCGGGGGCAACACCAGGGCCGCATAGAGATCACTGGCCGATAGGGTGACCTCCCCCTCCAAAGCTTGGCTTTGACCGGCGGCGATGCGCGAGATCCCAAAGGCACCCTCGCCCATCGCCCGGGCATAGGGCAGCATATCCAGCGCCGCAGGGGTCGGACGCACCCCGCGACCCGCCCGCTCGAACAAGCGCAGCTTCAGGCTGTCCTCCAACGCGTCGATCTGGCGACTGAGCGTCGGCTGAGTCAATCCAAGCGCCCGCGCCGCCGCCGAGAGCGAGCCCTCCTCCATCGTCGCAAGAAACGCGCGCAAATGGGTCCAGTCCACACGCATACCCGTCAAATCCATACGGATACGTATATCAGTTCTACAAATTACGGCAATTCCTTATGGGAGCCGTAATTGCTAGCTGATGGCCAACCCATTTTTGCACGAGGTTGCTATGACACGGTCATCTTTCACGTCCCACGCTCGACCCACAGGCGCCCTTTATCTTGTGATTGCCGTAAGCGGCTTTTTCTCCATCCTCTATGTCCCATCTCAGCTTGTGGTGCCCGGCGATCCGCTGGCCACGGCCCAGGCGTTGGCGGAGCGGCGCGCGTTCTTTGCCTGGGGCGTGCTGGGCGATGTGGTGATGATGACGGCAGAGCTTTTGGTCTCGGTCATGCTGTTTCAGATGTTTCGCCCTTGGGGCGAGACAATGGCCCTTGCGGCCATGGTTGCCAGGCTGATGATGGCTTCGGTCATGGCCGCGATGCTGTTGATGCACGCCGCTGTTTTGGGCCTGTCAGACCCGGTTGCAGACGCATTGTCGAGCTTTAGCGCCCTGCAACGGGCGGAACTTGCCCAGCTTTTGCGAGAGGCCCATGGCGCAGGCGTTTGGGTCTGGCAAGTGTTCTTTGCCCTGCATTTGCTGCTGCTGGCGCGGCTTGTGGCACGGGCAGCTGTGATGCCGCGGGGCTTGGGCGTGGCCCTTGCCCTGGGCGGTGCGGGCTATGCGCTGGACAGTCTGCGGGCTTTTGCCTTGCCCGATATGCCGGGGCTGCCCCAGATCGGTATCGCCCTGCTGGCGGTGGCAACACTGGCCGAGATCGGGTTTGCCTTGCTTTTGGTGGTCAAGGGCCCTGGGCTGAAAGGGCCTTCGCCCGCGCCCTTCAAAGCCCAAACCGCACGGGCCTAGCCCCCTGCGGCGCAAACGCAAAAGCCCGACGCCTCTGCGCCGGGCTTTGCTGTGCTTCCAGGGTATGGGCTTAACTTGCGGCCACGGCCCGCTTGGTCAGCACTTTGATCAGATGGGCCCGGTACTCGGGCGTGCCATGCAGATCACCGATCAGACCATCGGCGGAGGCTTCCAAGCCATCCAGGGCGTCCGCTGCGTAGTTGCCTGCCAGCGCCGCCTCTGCCTCGGTCCAGCGGAAGACGCCGTTCTCGGATGCACCCGTGACAGCGACACGCACGCCATCGCTGTATTTGGCGACCATCACCCCGACCAGCGCAAAGCGCGAGGCGGGCTGCACGAACTTCTGATAATTCGCACGCTCAGGGATTGGAAGCTTGACCTCGGTGATGATCTCACCTTCGTCCAGGGCCGTTGTGAACATACCCTGGAAATAATCATCCGCCGCGATCTCGCGCGCGTTGGTCACGATGGTCGCACCCGTGGCCAGGGCCCCGCAAGGATAGCAAGCACTGGGGTCGTTGTTGGCAAGGCTGCCACCGATGGTACCTCGGTTGCGCACCGCAGGGTCGCCGATATGGGCGGCCATGTCGGCAAGTGCGGGAAAGCTGGTGGC
>JBCBNR010000270.1:0-4552 GCA_039821665.1 Pseudomonadota bacterium | reverse complement strand
GTCATCGAGCGTGAGACCTGACCAAAAAGGCCGTTCAACCGTGCCACGATGCCCGCCACTTCGCTGGGCACCGGGCGGCGCAGGGGCGACAACTCGTCGGACGAGCGTCGGCCCAGCGCCTCCTCCAGGTCCAAAAGCGGGCGCAAGCCCAAGCTGACGCCAAACCACACGATCAGGCCCAGCGCGAGTAGAAGCGCGCAGATCGTCACCGTAGTGCGCAGCACCAGCGCGCGCACAAACGCGCCGCGCACGGCTCGGTCCTGCCAAACAGTGGTGGTGAATATCCCCGCAAAGCCCGCGATTTCCGAGCGGGCTTGGAGCCGCACGCCGCTGACCTCGCGCCCCAGATAGATCGCATCGAAATAGATCGGCCCCTCCAACGCCGTGGGCGTGGACGGGATGCCCACTGGTGGCGTGGCATAGCCCGCCACAATCACCCCGTCGGGCGCATAAACATGGTAGAAAACCGGCCCGCCAGAGGTGTCTGCCAGGATGTCGCGCGTCCGCGCGGACAGGGCATCGCCCCCCGACACGGTCACGTCATTGGCCACTGCCAGTACAGCCGAGAGAAGCGAGTGGTTGAACACATCCTCGGCGGTGGCCTGGGCGTTGCGCAACTGCCAAAACCCGGCAATCAGCCCCACCACCATCACCGGCAGCAAAATGATCAGGGTCAGCCGCGCGCGCAGGGACCAAGTGCTTGTCACGCGGGCTCCACCTGCAGGCTGTAGCCGATGCCGCGCGTCACCCGGATGCGCACACCATACGCGCCCAGCCGCTTGCGCAAGCGCGAGACATAGACCTCGATCACCTGCTCGTCGGTTTCCGAGCCGGTGCCATAGACTGCATCCAGCAGCACATCCTTGCCCACTGGCCGCCCCTTGGCCCGGGCCAGGGCACCCAGAACAGTCAATTCGCGCCGAGGCACGTCCAAGGCTGTGCCCTCATGGGACAGATGCAGCCGCTCCAAGTTTAGGCGCAGCGGTCCAAGGGCCAGATCCTGTTCCAACCGCTCTGTCTGGCGCCGTGAAAGGGCGCGCACCCGGGCCGACAGCTCGTCCATGGCGAACGGTTTGACCAGATAGTCATCTGCGCCCGCATCCAACCCGGCCACACGCTCGGCTGTGCTGGCCCGTGCGGTCAGCAGGATCACGGGCCGCGCATCATCGCGGGCGCGCAGGCCGCGCAACACATCCAGGCCGCTGGCCCCTGGCAAGTTGATGTCCAATATCACCAGATCGCAGGGCTCTTGGCGCAAAAACACCTCCGCATCGGCGCCATTGTCCAGGGCATCCACCACATGCCCGTCATCGCGCAATCGGTACGCGATGCCTTTTTGCAGGCTCAAATTGTCCTCGACCAACACGATGTGCATGGGATTTTTTGACCGCAATGACAGGTTTGTGCAAGGTTCGCGCTGGACATATTGTACCAAGATCAAGATTGGCCACCCCGAAACGGGGGGCCCAAGCAACACTTGCGTGTGCATATGGGAGGAAAATATGACACGAATGAAAACCACCCGCCGGGTGGCGATCGGCCTTGCGGCTGCCCTTGCAACAACCGTTTCCACATCCGCTATTGCTGGCGGCCATGGCATTGACCTGACCGGCAAAACCGTTGAGTGGGTGATCCCGTTCTCCGAAACCGGCGGTTCAGCCAAATGGGCCAATTTCTATGCGCCTTTGCTGAGCGAAGCTTTGCCCGGCAACCCCACCGTTGTGGTGAAGTTTATGCCAGGCGCGGGCTCCACCAAAGGGGCCAACTGGTTCCAGGAGCAGGACTTCGCAGACAGCGAAGGCACGTTGATCTTCGGCTCGTCCGGGTCCACCCAGTTTCCCTATCTGCTGGGCGATCCGCGGGTGCGTTACGAGTACAATGACTGGAACGTCGTGCTCGCCTCGGGCACCGGCGGTGGCGTCCATCCCGTCCATCTCGCTTGCAAGCGAGATGGACGGGATGGACGCCACCGCCCTGCAAGGCACCGACTTTATCTACGGCTCCCAAGGGGCCACGCGCCTGGATCTCGTGCCGCTTCTGGCCTGGGAAATGCTGGGCCTGAGTGTAGAGCCAGTGTTCGGCATCAAAGGCCGCGGTGATGGCCGCCTGATGTTCGAGCGGGGCGAGGCCAACATCGACTACCAAACCTCGTCGTCCTATCTCAAGGGTGTGACCCCCTTGGTGAAGGCGGGCACGGCTGTGCCGATGATGAGCTGGGGTGCGTTGGACGCTGATGGTAACATCGTGCGCGACCCCACCTTCCCGGATATGCCCACCTTCAAAGAGGTGTGCGACGCAACCCCGTCTTGCGCCACATCCGGCGAGAAGTGGGACGCATGGAAGGCCTTCTTTGTGGCAGGCTTCCCTGCACAAAAGATGGTGTTCTTGCCCAAAGGTGCCTCTAACGACGCGATGGTGACCTACACCAAAGCCTTCCAAGACATCCAAGCGCGCGATGATTTCGCCGAGATCTCGGCCGCACGCCTGGGCGTCTATCCCCAGATGACCGGGGAAGAGGCAACCGGCGCGCTGGCAAGTGCGACCGAAGTGCCCGAAGGCGCCAAAGCCTTTGTGGTTGGCTGGCTTAAGGACCGCTACGGCGTTTCCTTGAACTAAAGGATAGGGGCGCCCCGGCTTGCGGTCGGGGCGCCACCCTCTCTTCTAGCGAAAGCAAAAATCATGGATTTCTTTAGCGTGGCATTGCCTGCCTTGGGCGATGCAGCGGGCCTTATCTTTCAGCCTGCTGTTTTGGGATATCTTGTTTTGGGCGTCCTGATGGGCCTGTGCATCGGGGTTTTCCCGGGCTTGGGCGGGATCGCCGGATTGTCGCTTTTGCTGCCCTTTATGTTCGGCATGGACCCGATCCTGGGCCTGGCCCTGATGATTGGCATGGTGGCAGTCGTGCCCACCTCTGATACCTTTGCCTCTGTGCTGATGGGCATCCCCGGCTCGTCGGCCAGCCAAGCCACCGTGCTCGACGGCTTTCCCATGGCTAAACGGGGCGAGGCGTCGCGCGCCCTGTCCGCGGCGTTTGCGTCTTCTTTGTTCGGTGGGCTGGTGGGGGCCACGTTCCTGACCCTCTTTATCCTGGTCGCGCGCCCCATTGTGTTGGAGTTTCGCACGCCTGAGCTGTTGATGATCACAATCTTCGGTCTCTCGATGGTGGGGATCCTGGCCGGTCGTGTCGCCCTCAAAGGCCTGGTCGCGGCGGGTTTGGGCATGATGATCGGCACCATCGGCGAGGGCGACAGCGCGGGCGAGTTGCGCATGGCCACCTATGACATGCCCTATCTTGTGGATGGGCTGAAGCTGGTGATCGTGGGTTTGGGCATTTTCGCCATCCCCGAGATCGTGGCCCTGCTGCGCCAAGATCGCGCCATTTCGGACCGCGCCATTCTGGGCGGCGGTTGGGCCAAGGGCGTGCGCGATTGGTTTGCAAACATCTGGCTGTCCGTGCGCTGTTCGATCATCGGTGTCATCGTGGGTGTGATCCCCGGGCTCGGTGGCTCGGTCGTGGATTGGATCGCCTATGGTCACGCGGTGCAGACCACCAAGGACAAGTCCAAGTTCGGCTCGGGCGAGATCCGGGGCGTGGTCGGCCCCGAAAGCTCCAACAATGCCAAAGAGGGCGGGGGGCTCGTGCCCACACTGCTGTTCGGCATCCCCGGCTCGGGCTCTATGGCAATCTTCATCGGGGCTGTGGCCTTGCTCGGCTCGGGCCAGATCGAGGTTGGGCCGTCGATGCTGAAAAACAACCTGGATGTGACCTATGCCATCGTTTGGTTGCTGGCCATGGCCAACGTGGTGGGCACGATTGTGTGCATCTTCGCCTCGGGCGGGATCGCACGGCTGACCACCATTCCGTTCAGCCTGCTGGCCCCGTTTCTGTTTATGATCATCTCGTTCGCGGCCTTCCAGTCGGGCCAAAACCTGATGGATCTGGTTGCCCTTTTCGGCATCGGTCTGCTGGGCATCATGATGCGTCGCTTCGATTGGTCGCGGCCTGCTTTCTTGATCGGGTTCGTGCTGTCCAACCCGGCAGAGACCTATGCCAACCAGGCTGTACAGATCGCCAATTCGCGCTTTCGCAAAAGCTTTGAGGATGGGATCGATTACATCTTCTCGCCCATCGTGATCGTTCTGATCCTGATCACGGTGATTTCCGTGGTGGTGGGGCTGCGGCAAGCGAAAACCATCATGGCCGAAGGGTCGGTGGAAAGTGGCACCAAGCGGCCCGCGCTGATCTTTCTGCTTGTGATCTTGGCTTATCTGTTGGTGGCGTTCACCAATGCGGCGATGATCCCCGATTATGCCGCAGCCGACCGGGTGTTCCCGCGCTTTGTGGCCGGGGTCTCGATCCTGGGCGCGCTGGTGCTGTTGGTCCAGATGATGCTGCGGCCCGAGACAAATCCGATCTTTGCGGACCGCGAAAGCACGGATCGGGACGAAAATACCCATGGGCTGTGGCCCACCCTTGCGTGGTTTGCTGGCCTCTTGGTGCTCACTTCGCTGCTGGGCTTTATCCTGGCACTCGCGATCTTCCTGTTTGCGT
>JBCBNR010000269.1:0-4552 GCA_039821665.1 Pseudomonadota bacterium | reverse complement strand
CGGATCAACTACCGCTTCAAGTGATCGCGCGTAAGTGACGCAAGATGCACCGGCGCGGCGCCCCTTGGTGCTCGCCTCCGCCTCGCCCAGGCGGCGTGATTTGTTGGCACAGATCGGCGTTGTCCCCGACGAGGTTGTGCCTGCCGATATCGACGAGACCCCCCATAAGGGGGAGTTGCCGCGGCGCTATGCCGGGCGGTTGGCGTTGCAAAAGGCACAAACGGTTGCGGCCCAGCGACCCCAAGCCTGCGTGTTGGCGGCCGACACGGTTGTATGCGCCGGGCGCAGGATCTTGGGCAAGCCCGAAGACCGGGAGGAGGCGCACCGCTTCTTGTCGCTGCTTTCAGGCCGCCGTCATAGGGTGACAACGGGCCTGTGCGTCATCTGTGCGGGCAGAACCTGGCACCATTTGGAGGAAACGCGCGTGGCGCTCAAACGGCTATCCCGTCAAGAGCTTGACCAGTACCTCGACAGTGGGGAATGGCAGGGCAAGGCCGGTGGCTATGCCATACAAGGCACGGCAGCGGCTTTTGTGCCGGCGATCTATGGCTCTTACACCAATGTGGTGGGCCTTCCGCTGGTAGAGGCAGCACACCTGTTGCGGGCCGCAGGGCTCACCGTTGATCTGTCCGAGGCCAACGCATGAAGGGCAGGGTGGCCATTGTCGGCGATCTTGGCCAAGGGCGCATGGCAGCGGCCCTGATGGTTGACGGTGTCTTGCAGGATCTTCTGATCGACTCGCCCGAGGAGACAGGCCCCCAACCCGGGGCGATCTACCGCGCGAAGGTTGACCGTCCCGTCAAAGGGCTGGGTGGGATGTTCGTGCAATTGGGGCAGGGGGTCACAGGCTTTTTGCGCGAAAGCAAGGGCTTGGCCCCAGGCTCGACCCATCTGGTTCAAGTGGTCACCCATGCGGATGGGCGCAAAGCTGCGCCTGTGACCTTGCGGCTGTTGTTCAAGGGCCGTGCGGGTTTGATCACGCCGGGCCGCGAGGGGCGCAACATCTCTCGCAGCCTCCAAGATGAGGGGGTGCGCGACAGGCTGGCCGAAATTGCCCATAGCATCGAACTGCCGCCCGGATGCGGTATGATCCTGCGCAGCGCCGCGGCCCATTTGGAGGCCTCCGAGATCAGGGACGAGTTGGAAGATCTCGCGGCACTCGCGCAATCTGTCCTGCAAGATACGGACGGGCCGCCCGCCTTGTTGGTGGATGCACCAGACGCCGCAGCGCTGGCTTGGCGGGAGTGGTCGGACCCACCGCCCGACCAGATCGAAGAAGGGGCGTTCGACCGCTTTGGGGTGTGGGAGGCCTGGGCCGCAGCCAAAGCGCCGGTGCCCTTGCCAAGTGGCGGGTCCGTGGTGGTAGAGCCGACAACCGCCCTTGTTGCGATTGACATCAACAGCGGTGGGGACACTTCGCCGGCGGCGGGTCTGAAAGCCACTTTCGAAGGGATCAGAGAGATGCCGCGCTTGTTGCGGCTGCGCGGCCTGGGCGGGCAGATCGTCATCGACCCAGCCCCTTTTCCAAAGAAAGACCGCCCGCGCATAGAGACGGCCTTGCAACAGGCCCTGCGCCGGTGCCCCGTCGAGACAACCCTTGTCGGGTGGACACCGCTGGGCCACATTGAATTGACGCGCAAACGCGAGCGTGTGCCGATCTTGCCAAAGGACCTGCCATGACCTGTCCCATTTGCAATCGAAAGACCGAACAGGCCCACCGCCCGTTTTGCTCCAAACGCTGTGCCGACGTGGATTTGGGGCGCTGGATGACCGGCGCCTATGCGGTCCCTACGGACGAGCAGCCTAAAGAAGAGCCGGCCCCAGAGCCCCCTAAATCCCCCCTGCATTAGAGGGCGCAAAAGCCCTGGACAGCATCCCAGGACTGTCCTAAGACCGCACGACCCCAGGGCGACATCGCCCATCCCGTGCCCGGGTAGCTCAGGGGTAGAGCAGTGGATTGAAAATCCTCGTGTCGGTGGTTCGATTCCGCCCCCGGGCACCACATCCTAACCTATTGTAATATAACGATATACTTTGGATGGTCGCTATGATTTCAGCGCACTTTATAGTTGCATTGAGGGGGCAAATTTCGCTAGATTTTCTACTTAAAGAAGAGTTTTGTGATACGGAACGGTGAGTAACGTGAGTCAAGCGTGAGTCATGTGATCATCGTGCCCAAAGCAGGATGAAGTAAGATTCGAGCCGCAGAGAATTCCAATGGCGCGCGCACGCGCGGTGCCACCTCTTCTTCTGGTCAACTACCACATGTATCTGATATTGCTCGATCAAGAGATCGGATGAGCAGTTTGAAGCGGTGCAGCGCCAAAGCAGATAGTCGTCAATCTGTGAGGCAGCATGTTCACCTTTCGTTCGCATCATGCTACGAGACATGACTGAGTGTTAAGGGGGCAGTCAATTCATGCCGGGCTGGGCAAGCGAATTCTTGGACGAATGGAGCCGTGTTCGAGGGCACTGGCAAGAACTTGGTCGGTTCTTCAAGGTTCCGGCGATACGTTTTTTCGTGAGTTGGTTTGCATTAATCCCGGTGATTGCCAACGCCATGTCCGAACTTCCAGATCGAGTTGAAGTTGCCTTGCCGACCGGGTCGTATTCAGTCTTAGTGGCCCTTCCATTTAGCTGGCAGGTACTCTGGGTATCATCGATATTTTATGCGTTCGCTTTCTTGTTATACGTTCTTCGATGCCCAAATTTTATCAAGTCCAATCCAGACTTCTCAGCGTTCTTGAACAAAGGGCATTCCTATAGGTGGCTTGCTTGGGAGCTTTACTATGGTTGGCAGGGAATTGACGACCGAGCTAAGTTGGCGGATCGCTTGATCTCAAAGGGCTATGCAACCGAAGTTGAGAATTTATCTGGGCGTTGTGATAGTTCGCCACGCGTTGAACAACGCGGGACGATCTGGCATTTTTCTCACAATGAACACGCTTATGAAGTCTGCCTGAGCGAGGAAGATGCCGAGCAAAAGGTAGGTGACATTTTCTGGGAGATTTTTGGCCGCTGGGCAGGGAGCCGTGCGATAAGCCGCCACTTAGTTTGGTGTTCCTTAATGGCCTCGATTGTGCTTTTTGCGTTTGTGGTGTTGCAGAATATCTGGGCCGGGTTCACATTTTTCGTTGGTGGGTAGTTGGCGTATAAATATTATCTTTCAATCACAAGTCAGGCACCGTTTTGCAGTACTCCGCTCCGTCTGGATGCATATAATGCTTGCCAGTTCGGGTGTGCATATTGCTTCGCGAAATCACGCGGAGGAAACATAAGCAGTTCACAACTGAGAATAGCGGACGCCAAATCTCTGCAAGACAGGTTGGCACGTGTCCAGATGGGCGAGATTCGCTCAGCGCTTGATGAGCTTTTGGCGCGACGTGTTCCAATTCAGTTCGGTGGAATGACGGACCCATTTAGCCCATGGGAGCTTAGGCATAGAGCTTCACTGGCTCTTCTTTCGGTCTTGCGTGACGATGACTACCCAACGCTTATCAGTACAAAGAGCACCATACCGGCGCAAGCTGAGTACGCTGATCTTCTCAAAGGTGGCAATTTCTATGTTCGTTTTTCAATCACGGGAGCCGATGAGGGTCTTGCAAGTGAACTTGAGGCGGGCGTGGTGAGTCCTACCGAGCGGCTCATCGCTCTGGGAACTCTATCGCAACTGGGCGTCGCGACATCGGTCAGGCTCCAACCGCTTGTTATCGGACACGAAGAAGCAGCCGTTACGATCATTCGCAAGGCATCTGAATACGGCGCTAAACACGTTTCGGCTGAATACCTCAAGCTGCCCGTAGAGAAAGCACTAAACCAAGCGAAGTCTTTGGATCGAGTCCTACCGCACATCCGTTCTGAATATGAAGCCAGAAACGCTCGACGTGTTGGCCGTGAGTATCTTCTCCCCGCCGAAGAAAAGCTCATCGGCCACGAAAAACTTGCCTTCGCTGCAACGGATTCAGGTTTGCTCTATGGCTATGCTGACAATGAGTTTCTACTTCGGAACAAGTTTGCAGCCTGTTGCAACGCATCTGATCAATTCTTGAGAGAAGCAAGCGTATTTAGGGGCAATATCTTATCAATCATCAAATCCTCTGGACGCTCTGAAATTAAGTTCACTGAGCTAATTCGTGATCAAGTAACAGATTTCCCGATGGACAATTATTTGAATTCCAGATCAAGGGCAAAGCTGGCTCCAACTGCGACTGCAAGAGAACGCTGGATCGCTCTGCTTCGAAACAAGTGGAATGCACCTTCTTGGCGAGGCGGACCGGCGAGTTTTTGGGGTATAGTCGAAACGGGAGATTTCGATCGAAATGGCGACAAGGTCTTCAAGAACGTCGACACACAGAGCCAACAACGGTTAGCGTAACCAGACGCTAAACAATCAGAAATCATCTTTCTTATGCTCACCCCAGAACAAGAAGCCCGACAAGAGATAGACGAACTGCTGGAATCGGCGGGGTGGGTATTGCAGCGTCCGGACGAGTTTAATCGTAGGGCGGCTCTGGGCGTGGCTGTACGCGAGTTCCAACTCAGCACTGGACCT
>JBCBNR010000268.1:0-4560 GCA_039821665.1 Pseudomonadota bacterium | reverse complement strand
ATCGAACGTGGCCGTCGCGGGCACCCATGGCAAGACGACCACGACCTCGATGGTCGCGGCGTTGCTTGATGGGGGCGGGATCGACCCCACGGTGATCAATGGCGGGATCATTCATGCCTACGGCTCGAACGCGCGGATGGGCTCGGGCGAGTGGATGGTGGTCGAGGCCGATGAGAGCGACGGCACCTTCAACCGCTTGCCCGCAACCATCGCGATTGTCACCAATATTGACCCTGAACATATGGACCATTGGGGCGATTTTGACGCGCTGCGCCAGGGCTTTACGGATTTCGTGTCCAACATCCCGTTCTATGGCCTTGCGGTGGCCTGTATCGATCACACGGAAGTGCAGGCCCTTGTGGGCCGCGTGGGCGACCGGCGGGTGGTGACCTATGGCTTTAACCCCCAGGCGGACCTGCGCATCGAGGGCTTGCGCTATCTGGGTGGGACGGCCCAGTTTTCGGTGGTCTGGGAGGGTGGGCGGATCGACGATCTAAGCTTGCCTATGCCGGGCGATCACAACGTCTCGAACGCGACCGCCGCAATTGCGGTGGCGCGGCATCTGGGCGTCAAAGCGGATGAGATCCGCGCGAGCCTTGCCAAATTCGGTGGGGTGAACCGGCGGTTCACCAAGGTGGGCACCTGGAAGGGGGTCACCATCATTGATGATTACGGCCATCATCCGGTGGAGATTGCCGCGGTCCTGAAAGCCGCGCGCCAGGCCACGTCAGGCCGGGTGATCGCGATACACCAGCCCCACAGATACTCGCGCCTTGCGGATTTGTTCGAGGGCTTTTGCACCTGCTTTAACGAGGCCGATGTGGCCATCATCTCTGAGGTGTTTGCCGCGGGCGAGGCCCCCATCGACGGCGCGTCGCGCGATGATTTGGTCAACGGCTTGCGCGCCCATGGCCACAGGGATGCCCGCGCGTTGCAGGGGCCTCAGGCCGTGGCCCGCGTCGTAGCACAGACAGCGGAGCCGGGGGACATGGTGGTGTTCTTGGGTGCAGGCAGCATCACCTCCTGGGCCCATGCGCTGCCCGATCAATTGCGTCTGGCGAGCTGAGCCGCCTTTGGGGTGTCGTCCTCGCCTGGGGTGGCCAATGGATATGAGTATTTTTGGAAAATCGATGATGAGGGGTCTGCGCAGCAGGCCCGGGCTGTGATAGACTTGACGCATGCTGCCCCTTTCTGTGATGCTCGCCTTGTTGTGGATTTTGGCCGTGTCGGTCACGGCGATGATGCCGTTCCCGCGGCACAAACCCTTCGCCGTTGCCCTGCTGGCGCTATTTCCTGTCGTACTTGGCTTTCTGCTTTGGCAGGTCGGGTGGGTTTGGGGCGTGCCGGTGCTGCTTGCGGCGCTGTCGATGTATCGCAAACCGCTTGTGTACGGCGTCAAGCGTCTGATGGGGCGGGTGTGAGCCTTCTTTTGGTGGCGGTCTGGGCGTTGTGCTGCACGCTTGCAGGGGCCACGCCGCAAGCGTGGCACCGCCCTATCGCCTATACGTTGATGGTGCTGAGCCTGCCGGTTTTTGCGCTGCTTTGGCAGGCCCATGGGGGTTGGGCCGTGGCTGGGTTTTTGGCCCTTGGCCTGTTTCAATTTCGGCTCTTGATCCGCCATTATCTTAGACGCGCGGTGCGGGCCTTGGGCGGGAATGCGAGGCCGCGCCCATGACTTGGAAAGACGCGCTTGGCGGCCTGCGGGGCCGCGTCACACCCGACCGGCCCATGGCGGGGCTGAGCTGGCTGCGCACGGGCGGGGCGGCGGAGATGCTGTATCAGCCAGCGGATTTGGCCGATTTGCAGGCGTTCATGCGCATACTGCCCGCCGACGTGCCGCTTTTGCCTGTGGGGGTCTGTTCGAACTTGATCGTGCGCGATGGCGGGGTGCGCGGTGTGGTGCTGCGCCTGGGCCGGGCCTTTGGCGATGTACGGATCGACGGCGAGGACATCCAAGCGGGGGCTGCGGTTCTTGACAAGCGCGTGGCGATCCTGGCGGCCGAGGCTGGTTTGGATCTGACGTTTCTGCGCACAATCCCGGGCACTCTGGGGGGGGCTGTTGCCATGAATGCCGGATGCTATGGGGCCTATATGGCCGATGTGGTGACGGCTGTCCAAGGGGTCACCCGCGCGGGCGAGGTGGTAACGCTGCCCGCCGCAGACCTTGCGTTTGCCTATCGCGATGGGGCGCTGCCGGAGGGGTTTGTGGTGACCCAGGTGCATCTGCGCGCACCGCGCGGCACCCCGGATGCGTTGGCCGCGAAGATGGAGGCACAGCTGGCCAAGCGCGCGCAAAGCCAACCGGTGGGCGATCTGAGTTGCGGGTCCACCTTTCGCAACCCGGCTGGGTTTTCCTCCACCGGGCAGGCGGATGACAGCCACGAGCTGAAGGCTTGGTCGCTGATCGACCGGGCGGGCCTGCGCGGGGCCACCTTGGGGGGCGCACAAATGTCGCCCAAACATCCCAATTTTCTGGTCAATACCGGCACCGCCACGGCGGCGGATCTGGAAGGATTGGGCGAAGAGGTGCGAAAAAAGGTTTTTCTGGCCAGCGGAATTCAGTTAGAGTGGGAAATCAAGCGCGTGGGCGAGTTTGCTGATGCGCCAATAAGCCCAAACCCATGAGATCCTGAAAACAGGACCGGGGGCGGGCACAAGAACCGAGGCGGGCATGTCGAGCAGGACAACTCCCCGCGTGGCTGTGTTGAAAGGCGGACCCTCGGCAGAGAGGGACGTGTCCCTTGTGTCAGGGGCCGAGTGCGCGGCTGCGTTGCGGCAGGAAGGCTATGAAGTGCACGAGATCGACGCGGGCGCGTCTCTCGTCGAGGAGTTGCGCGCGGCCCAGCCCGATGTGGTGTTTAACGCGCTGCACGGGCGTTGGGGCGAAGATGGCTGCGTTCAGGGCGTGCTGGAATGGCTTAAGCTGCCCTATACCCATTCTGGGGTTATGGCCTCTGCTCTGGCGATGGATAAGCGGCGCACCAAGGCGGTGTACCGCGCCGCCGGGCTGCCTGTGGTCGAGGATGTCCTGGTCTTAGCAAGCGCTGCGAGGACCGACCATCCGATGCCCCCGCCTTATGTGATCAAACCCTATAACGAGGGGTCGTCCGTTGGCGTCTATCTGGTCATGGATGGGGCGAACGGCCCTGCTCAGCTGCCCGATGATGCGCCGGAATTGGTGATGGCCGAACGCTTTGTTCCGGGGCGCGAGCTGACCGTCTCTGTCCTGGGCGCGCAAGCGCTGACGGTGACAGATATTCTGACCACGGGCTGGTATGATTACTCCGCCAAGTATCAACAGGGCGGGTCGACCCATGTGGTGCCCGCGGATTTGCCCAAAGAGGTGTTCGAGGCCTGCCTCGACTACGCCCAGCGTGCCCATGAGGCGCTGGGTTGTCGCGGGCTCAGCCGCACGGATTTTCGCTGGGATGACAGCAAAGGCCTGGACGGGCTTGTGCTGCTGGAGACCAACACGCAGCCCGGGATGACGCCCACCTCGCTTGCGCCCGAGCAAGCAGCGCTGTGCGGCTATGGTTTCGGCGCTCTTGTGCGCTGGTTGGTGGAGGATGCGTCGTGCTGCCGGTAAACCAGCCCACCCCCCGTGACCCAGCGCCAAGTCGCCTGCGCTATCGGCTGCACCGGTGGTGGCTGACGCCCCATGTGCGCTGGATGGCGCGCCGCGGCGCACCGCTTTTGGTTCTGATCGCAAGCGGCCTTTACCTCGTCAGCTTGCCGCAAGTTCGGGACGGGGCGGTGCGTGTGGCCCAGGATCTGAGGACCCATGTGGCTGCCCGGCCCGAGTTACAGGTGCATGAGATGCGGCTGAGCGGGGTGCCCGAGCGGTTGTCCGGCCCTGTGCGCGCGGCGATGGATTTGCATCTGCCGGTCTCGACCCTCGACCTGAAGCCCCTGGCGCTGAAGGCCCGGATTGAAGGTTTGGATGCGGTAAAATCCGCCGAAGTGCGGGTGGATGCGGATGGTGTCCTGGCGGTCGATGTCACCGTGCGCGTGCCCAAGGTGGTGTACCGCGAGGGCGATGTGCTGGTGCTGTTGGACCTTGAGGGCACGTCCGTAGATCGGATCGCTGCGCGTAAGGATGCGGCTGATCTGCCCTTGATCGCCGGCGAGGGGGCCAGCGGTGCCGTGGCCGAGGCGCTGGCCCTGATGCGCATCGCGGCCCCGATTGCCCATCGTATCCGGGGCCTGGTGCGCGTGGGCGCGCGGCGCTGGGATTTGGTGCTCGACCGGGATCAGGCCATCCGCCTGCCTGCACACGGGGCGGCGGAGGCGTTGGCCCGGGTGATCGCGCTGAACGCGGCGGACGATATTTTAGAGCGTGATATTACCGTATGGGACATGCGCGACCCGCGCCGGCCGACCTTGCGCCTCGGCCCCCATGCCCGTGAAGAGTTGTTGCGCCTGCGCAACCCGATTGTGGTGGAAAAGACATGAACGTGGTGTTCCAATCCCAACGCGAAATGCGCGCACGGCGCGAGGCGGCCCTGCGCAAGGGCGTGGTTGCTGTGATCGATATCGGCTCGTCCAAGATTGCGTGCTTGG
>JBCBNR010000267.1:0-4561 GCA_039821665.1 Pseudomonadota bacterium | reverse complement strand
AGGCCGCAGACCGGCCTGGCTGATCCGCCTTGGCCTCTTTTTGTACGATACTTTGGGGGGGCGCAAAATCTTGCTGGGCACCCGCACGGTGGATCTGACGACCGACCCTGTGGGCGCGCCCCTCAAAGACAAGTTCACTCGCGCCTTCGAGTATTCCGACTGTTGGGTCGAAGACAGCCGCCTTGTGGTGTTGAACGCCCGCGACGCGCAAGACCGCGGCGCGCGCATTGCCACACGCACCAAAGTCACCGCGGCCGAGCGCCAGGGCGCGCTGTGGCAGGTGCTTTTGCAAGATCAGGACACCGGCACGATCAGCACGGCCTATGCCCGTGCCATGGTCAATGCTGCAGGTCCTTGGGTGGCGGAGGTGATCCAGGGCGCTTTACGCATCAATGCCCGTGAAGGCGTGCGTTTGGTGCGCGGCAGCCATATCGTCACCAAGCGCCTGTATGATCACGACAAATGCTACTTCTTCCAAGGGGAAGACGGGCGCATCATCTTCGCAATTCCCTACGAGACCGACTTCACCCTGATCGGCACCACCGATCAGGATCACCCGGACCCCGGCACCGCACCGGTCTGCACGGACGAGGAGGCAGAATATCTGTGCGCGTTTGCGTCCAAATATTTCGACACGCCCATCGGGTTGCGCGATGTGGTTTGGCGCTACTCCGGCGTGCGCCCGCTTTACGATGATGGCGCTAGCTCGGCCACGGCGGCCACCCGCGATTATGTCCTGTCGCGCGACACGGGCAGTGGTGCGCCACTGTTGAACATCTTTGGAGGCAAGATCACCACCTATCGGCGCTTGGCCGAAGAAGCGGTTGAAAAGGTTCTTCCCGATCAGGGCCCCGCTTGGACCCACGACGCCCCTTTGCCCGGTGGAGCTTTCCCTGTGGAGGGGGTGGAGGGGCTGATCACATCCCTTCGTCAAAGCCACCCATTTCTTGATCCCGCCTGGGCCCGGCGATTGGTGCGCGCCTATGGCACCGAGGCCGCTGAAATCCTGGGTGATGCAAAGACCGCCGAAGACCTGGGGCCGCATTTCGGGGCAAATCTGACCGGGGCCGAGGTGGATTGGCTGGTCGCGCGAGAATTCGCGCGCAGTGCCACGGATATCCTGTGGCGCCGCTCCAAACTCGGCCTGCGCATCGATGCTGCGGGCCGCACGGCGTTGGAGGCATATCTGCGCGATGGCGACAAGACGGCCCGCGCCTAGCAGGTGCGCAGAAAGGGCATATCCCGGCTGATCGGGCGAAAGCCCACGTTTTGGTACAGTTGCCGTGCGGCACGCTTGCTCTCGGCCCCCATGCACGCCACCAGCATATGATGGGCACCTGACGCGCGTGCCCGAGCCATACCATGCAAAAGAAGCGCTGTAGCCAGCCCTTGGCGCTGATGGTCGGGCGCGGTTCCCACCGGCTCAAACTCCGCCAATCCGATGTCCGCGTCCAGCCAGATCAAGGCCGAGGCCACCGGCAGGCCCGTAGTCGATATCACAAAGACATGCAAAGCGGGATCATAAGGCCAGGTGGCCTGAACCCGGGCTAAGGCCGCTGTGGTAAAGCTGGAGGGGTGCCAGGTCGCCCGGTGCAAATCCACAATCTGTTGCGCGGACATGTTCCGTGCATCCGCAAAGCCAAAACCCTCGGGCAGGGAGGGCGGCGCCAGATCGGCCAAGGCGCGGCGGTTGAGTTGCACCCAATTTCCTGTCGGACCACCGGCCTGGGTGTCAAAGTCATAGCCCGCCTGTTGGATCAGGGCACGCTCGGCCTTGTGGCCATCCTGGAGGGTCAGGGTGCGGCTGACCTCTGGCGCTACGCCCGCATACCAATCCAGGATGTGCGCAAACAGTTCTGGCTGGTCTGGGTGCACCTGCCACCGCAAATCCGCCCAATCGGAGACGCGCACATACCCGTCGCCGCGGGGCAATCGGTGAGGAAGTGTGGCCCAGGCCCAGGCGCGCAGCTCGCCTGCCACTTCCCAGGTTTGCACGCGCCAATAGGGCGACATCGCATCCAAGTCTTTGGCCCAGCTCCAGGCCAGCTCGGCAGATGTGAGCGTCAGAAACTCCAACCGCGTGGCCGCGATCTGCTGGGCAAGCGTTTGCATCCGGCGCAACAGGTCATGGGGGAGGGAGGTTTGCATGGCCGCACGCTTTCAGGTGCGGCCTAAGCTGTCGAGGTGTCCTTTGGGTGTAGAAGTACCCGCGCCATGTCGATCATGCGGTTGGCGAAGCCCCATTCATTGTCATACCAGGCCAGAACGCGCCCCATGCCGCCTGTGACCCGGGTCTGCTCGGCTGCGAAGATTGCCGAGGCGCTGGCATGTATATGGTCGGATGAGACGAGGGGCAGATCCGTCACTTCGATGATGCCTGCCATCTCGGCCATGCTCGCGGCGATCATGGCGTCGTTGATGGCCGCGACATTTAGGGGTTTGTGCGCAGTGAATTTCAGCTCGATGCACGAGACATTCGGGGTGGGCACCCGAATGGCCGAACCGCTGAGCTTGCCCGCCAGATGGGGCATCGCAGCCTCGGTCAGCGCAATGGCAGAGGTGGTGGTGGGGATCATCGACAGGGCCGCGGCCCGACCGCGATAGGGGTCTTCCAGAGGCTGATCCGAAAGCGGCTGCGAATTTGTGTAGCAATGTACCGTGGTCATGTCGCCTGTCTCAAGCCCGAAGGCGGCGTCGAGCACCTTGACCACCGGGGCGAGGCAATTGGTGGTGCAAGAGGCGTTAGAGATCACGCGATCCACATCGGACACGGCATCGTCGTTCACGCCCAAAACCACCGTCCGATCCGCGTCCGCGCAGGGCCCTGAAACCAGCACCCGCGGCGCACCCCCATCGATATGCCGATGGGCATCCATGCGGCTGTTCATAGCCCCGGTGCATTCAAGTACCAAATCCACCTCATCCCAGCCCAATTGTGCGGGATCGCGTTGCTGTGTGAACCGGATCGGACCAAAGCCCAGGTCAAGCGTTGTGTTTGTCACGCGCATCGGTCCGCGATAGCGGCCGTGCACGCTGTCAAACGCCAGAAGATGGGATAGACGGTCCAAAGGGGCCAGGTCATTGACCGCCACCACGCTGAGGTCACGCACTTCCCGCTCGGCCATTGCGCGCAGAATGCCGCGCCCGATGCGCCCAAATCCGTTGATTGCCAGCTTTGCCACTAGAGCTTGTCCGTCTGCCTGCATCCATCTCAGGGGCAAGATATGGCGCGCACCTCAGCGTTGGCCAACGCGGCTTTGACATTCGAGCTATTCCAAAATGAAATGACCGGAGGGTTGGGGGCCCCTCCGGCCAGTAAATCGCACCTCACTGTCGCGGCTCCTAGGTCAGCCGTCTTAGGGGCTTGCCATCAAACAGACGGCGTTCATCGTCCATTGTCCAGGCTGTGTGGGCCTTGGGCGTGTGCTTGACCTTCTGTCTGTCCCGATGGGGCGGGAGGGGTGGGTCAGTTCGATCACTTGCCCTGAACGATACATTTTGCATGACGTATCAACCAATGAGAGTAAACCTGTTCGCCCGAACACATCCCTATGACAAAGAGTAGGCGCCTTACACTTAGGTATAGAGAGGCGAAGGGGTGTGCCCAAAACGAGAAATGCCGCCCAATACACGGACGGCATTTCCCCTGGAGGCCGCGCCATTGGGGGCTGTGGCGCGGCGAAATCAACGCAAGGCGGTCAGGCCCATCCGGTTTTGGAAGGGCGCATCCGCCCTGAGTTGATGGTTATTTGACCGATCAACTTGGGGATGTAAACGTCGCTTAGGGGTAGAAACCTATACTTTTGCCTTCGGCGTGAGCCTCCGTATCTGCGCCTTGGATCAAGGGTTTTGCATGTCCCAAAAGACAAGGCGCCGCCCGGTTGCCTGGGCGGCGCCTCTGACTTGACATGCGTCTCGTGGGGGCTTCTAGACGATGTCAAATTCGCAAAATGATTGCCCGTCTCTCCCGGGCCAGGGTGGTCAAAGACCAGTGTCGTCCATTTCAGTGGATTGCGGTGATTTGCGCAGGGCCGAGCGCGGGTGCATCGACTTTGCGGGCGTAATCCGTTCTTTGATGAACATGATCAGAAAGACCAGCAGTGCGAGCGCAATCGCCATGCCTGCGGCCATGATCTTGACGTCCATTCCCGTGCTGGGCTCTGTCATCAGTCTACCCTTTGATCTCGTGTTCTTGGCCTCATAAGGCCGTTCTACCGGGGCGAGAGTAGGGCGCATTTTTGATAATGTGGCGGTGGTTGGATGGCGTGAACCGTGAAACCCCTGCTTAAGGGTAGGTTATTGGCCTGCAGGCGCGCCCTTTGGGTCTGTTACCAACACATCACCGCCTTGCGCTTGCGAGGCGACAGCCGCTTGCGGGTCGGTGTCGGGCACCAAAATGCGGGCGGAGCGGTCGTGCCTTAGATCCTCGTGCCGCAGATGGGCCAAAGGGGGCGCGGCCACGTTTTGGGCAGCGGCCTGGATCAACAGGGGCTGCGCGGGGGCTAGCGACCATGTCTGCACCTCACCATCCGCGCGTACCAGCACCAGCAGGGCTCCGTCC
>JBCBNR010000266.1:0-4561 GCA_039821665.1 Pseudomonadota bacterium | reverse complement strand
GGATAAATCATTCGACACCCGATGGATCCAACTGAGAGTGTTTTTGGCCAAAACAGACTGTCGCTCAGTTGGGACAGCGAAGGTCAGCAGTGCGGACAAAGCGGTCTTTGCTGTTCCTTCATTAGATGCCAGCCTTCCCTACGGAAGCTGCCAATCGTTTGCTGGATCGTCCAAAGCCAAGGAAAGCACACCCTGTGCTAGAGGTTGGAAAAGAACGCCTGCAAATCGTCTGCCACGATCTGAGGTTGCTCCCACTCCATGAAGTGTCCGCCCTGGTCCGTTTCGGTCCAATGGGCTACCGGTCCCTGCCGTTCAATCCAGCTGCGCGGGGTCGGAAAGAAATCGTTCACCGGCATCAAGTAACCGATCGGCACCTCGGGCACGCCCCAACCGCTTTCTGCTCTTGCCGCCTCATAATAGAGCCGCATCGAGGAGTTGATCGTGCCCGTCGCCCAATAGATCGTGAGGTTCGTAAGAAGGTCGCCACGGGAAATAACGCTATAGAGATCACCGTCATGGTCGACCCACCGCTCGAACTTCTCAAGAAACCACGAGGCGAGCCCGGCCGGAGAATCGTTCAATGCGTAGGCGACCGTTTGCGGCTTGGAAGAGTGCAGAAACGCATACGCCATTTCCGCGAAAGTCCACATCTGAGCGTTCTGAACAAAGGTTTGCTCCTCCTCTGTCAGGTTCTCTGGTAGAGGCTGCTGAAGATACGGATTGGTCCCACCCGTGTGGGAGCCGATGATCGCATCCGGATAGGCGAGCGCCATCGACCCGGCCACGCCTGCGCCCAGGTCGCTGGATCGGATCCCGTAGCGCTCATAGCCTAAAGCTGCCGTCATCAGATCATGCATCAATGGCGCCATCGCAGCGGGGCTCATGCCCCGTTCCGAGGGGATTTCCGAAAACCCATAGCCCGGAAGAGAGGGTACCACGACGTGAAAGGCCGGTCCGCTTTCGGGTTCGGTCAACAGAGGTATGATGTCGAGCATCTGCACGAAAGAAGATGGCCAGCCATGCAACATCAGAAGCGGGATCGCGTCGTCCCGCGAGGATGGGGCATGGATAAAATGCAGTGTCGTTCCGTCGATCTCGGCGGTGAAGTGATCAAACGCGTTCAGCCGCGTTTCAGCGGCGCGCCAATCGAAATCCGTACGCCAATAGTTGATGAGGTCGGCCAGAGCGTCAGCGTCGGTTCCATAGTCCCACCCTGCACCGTCGATCGCGTCGGGCAGCCGCGTGCGGTCGATGCGCGCAAGCAGGTCATCGAGCGTTTCTTGCGGGATATTGATCGTGAAGGGCGTCACCTCAATTGTCTCCTGTGCGGTTGCGTGGGATGGGAACAGGAAGGTCAGGGCCGCGAAGGTCGCAAATATGTGCCTCATATCCGTGTCTCCGAATGGACTGGTTTCTGGCGGGAGCCTGGTTCATACTAGAAAAATGTAAAGTACTGACTTTTTTGTCAGTATGGAGGCGCCATGACAGATAAGCCGTATTGCCCAATGGAAGTCGCGACCCGCGTGTTTGGAGGCAAGTGGAAACCGGGTATCTTGTTCCGCCTTGCTGAGCGCACTTACCGTTTCGGGGAACTGAAACGCGACATGCCCTGGATTTCCGAGCGGGTGTTGATCCGTCAGTTGAAAGAGCTCGTCGCCGATGGCGTGATTGACCGGCGGGATCACAAGGAGGTGCCGCCACGCGTAGAATACGCAATGACCGAGCACGGGAAAACACTGGCGCCGCTTCTCAAACTGATGGCCGAATGGGGCGATCTGCACTTCACAAGGCACGAGCAGGGATGAGCGCGGCTTCTTTTTCTTTCTTAGGGCAAAGGGCCGCTTCCTGAGGACTTTCCGCCTTTTCTGCAACCCGCAGCATCAGACACTTCGGGCTCAAAGCCGCCACTTTCCGCACCGCGGAGAACCGCGCGGACTGAGCGCAGGAATTCGCCTCTATCGGCAACTGACCCTAAGTGTGTCAGGCTGCCTCGGACACGTGCCCGAGACAGCCCTCTTAGGTACACACCCCGTATGTGCGACCGGGGCAGTGGTGAATCTGGTCTTAAAAAAAGGGCAAAAAATGGTCTGAACGTGACGTCCTTGGGATATCACCTGACCACTTTGGCAGGGATGCGCCCTGGTTTAACCAGGGCGCAGGGCCATCGGCCAGGGGCGTTAGACCGTGACGGTCTCAGCCTCCAACGCGGGTTTTGCGTTGATCGCGATTTTGCGTGGTTTCAGGGCCTCGGGGACCTCGCGGACCAGATCCACATGCAGCAGGCCATCCCTGGCCTCCGCGCCGGTGGCGCGCACATGGTCGGCCAATTGGAAGCGCTTTTCAAACGCCCGGTTGGCAATGCCGCGATGCAGGTAAGTCTTGGTCTCGCCCTCTTCGGTGGCTTTGCGGCCCGAGATCACAAGCTGGCCATCCTTCGCCTCGATGGTCAATTCAGCCTCGGAAAAGCCTGCGACCGCGATGGTGATGCGGTAGGCATCTTCGCCTGTCTTCTCGATGTTGTAGGGCGGGTAGCTGTTCGCGGAGCCATCATTGCTGAGCACCTGGTCCAGCATGGTGGCCAGACGGTCAAAGCCGACGGTGGAACGGTAAAGCGGGGTAAGGTCGTAGGTACGCATGGTGCATCCTCCTTCAGAAGCGATACGAGTTTTTTGGCGCTCCGATCTGGACGCGCCGTTTAAGGGTGCCGAACCCGTTATGGCATCCGGCATTGGATAGGTGGGAAGTGGGGAAGCCCCCGTCAAGGGGCCGGTTTCGAGCCGATCAGTTCTCGATCTGCGGCAGGGGCGCGCGGCCCGTCTGCGTCGAGGACCTGCCAAGTTGGCTGGCAATGCTTTGACGCGCCATCGAGGCTTTGGCGGCCTGGCGGAACGTGGGCTCGTCCGCGGCACTGAGCCAGCGGAACACAGGATCGTCGGTAGAGCCTTCCAACTGGTGGATCAAACCCTCCAAAGGTTCACCCAAAGACGCGCCCAGGGCCACATCACGGTCCCCCCAGACAGCCATGGCCGACACGACCGAGGCGATCTTGGGCCCTTGATTCGAGACCACAAAAATCGGCGAGCC
Source organism: Pseudomonadota bacterium (assembly GCA_039821665.1). Lineage (GTDB taxonomy): Bacteria > Pseudomonadota > Alphaproteobacteria > Rhodobacterales > Rhodobacteraceae > CANLSM01. The sequence goes on along the minus strand of JBCBNR010000266.1, from coordinate 1,477 downwards.
AGACGCACCGTAATTCACGTCGCAGGAATAGACCATGACCGCCCGATCGCCTTCGGCCAGCATGCGGCAGCGTTCCTGCAGGCTTGGTGCGTTCTCGCGGTCTTTGGCATAGGACACAACCATCACACGGTCGCCCACTTTGGGGCTGCGGTCGCGCTGAAACGGGATGACTTCTGTGTCGCGGATCGGCGCTTGCAGCTCGATCAACGCGATGTCTGTGGCCACCCGGCGCAATCGATCCGCATGGGTATAGACGTAATCGGAATGGGTGATCACCCGGCGGGCCTTGCGCACGGCCGCCGCGCGCCCGTTGCGAAACCCAGCCTTGAACGTGATGCGCGAGGGCGAGATGGCCCGTCCCGTAGTGCTTTCGAACAGGCAATGGGCCGCGGTCAACACATGTCTCTCGGAGATCAGGGCACCGGTGCAAAACCCAGCGCCCGCCATATCCACACGGCCCACCGCCTCCCACCTGTTCGCCTCGTCGGCGGAAAGCAGGCGGCGCAAGGGCGTGTCTTCTCGGTCACTGGCGGTGACGGGGAGGGGCATGGACAAGGACGCGGACGCAACGACCAAAACCAGCAGGCCCTTGGCCAGCGGCGCTAACATAGACGCAAAACGCATTATGTCTCCTGTCCCGGTGAGCCCTGTTGGCCCGTATTTTCACGGAACCAAAGGCCCCGGTTATTGTTGTGTTCTGGGAAAGTGACGATTTTTTGATTGTCCGGTCAATTCATTTTTGACGCTTTTGGGCTGTGGGTTAACTCAGCTGTTCATCAAGCGCCCGGGGTTTTGGCCCGCCTGTTGCCCAATCCAGCAATTCCACCGTGTGGACAACCGGCGTTGCGGTGCCCGAGCCGATTTGCATCATGCACCCAATATTGCCCGCCGCAATCACATCCGGGCGGGTCGCTGTCAGCGTTTCCACCTTGCGGGCTTTCAGTTGAGCCGAAATCTCGGGTTGCAGCAGGTTATAGGTGCCCGCCGAGCCACAGCAAAGATGGGCGTCGCGTGGCTCTACCACAGTAAAGCCCGCGCCGCGCAGTAGGTCTTTGGGCGTTGATTTGATCTGTTGGCCATGTTGCAGCGAACAGGCCGCGTGATAGGCCACGGTCATGTCGGGCGCGCGTGCCCCACTTAGGTCCAGCCGCGCCAACAGCTCGGAGACATCGCAAGCGAGCCCTGACACACAGGCCGCATCGGCGGCCAGGGCGTCGTTGCGGAACATGTGGCCATAGTCTTTCACGGTCGTGCCACAGCCCGAGGTGTTGATCACGATTGCATCCAGGCCGCCTGCCGCCTTTTCGGCCATCCAGGCCTTGATGTTGCGCGCCGCGGCTGCATGGCTGTCGTCGGTTTTGCCCATGTGATGGGTCAGCGCACCGCAGCAGCCCATGTCCTTGGCAATCACAACCTCCACCCCCAGCCGCGTCAGCAGGCGCACGGTGGCCTCGTTGATGTCCGTGTTCAGCGCGCG
>JBCBNR010000265.1:0-4561 GCA_039821665.1 Pseudomonadota bacterium | reverse complement strand
TGTCAGCCACATGCCCAGCGCGGGCGAGATCGTGTTTTTCGACCGCTCTTGGTACAACCGCGCAGTGGTCGAACATGTGTTCGGCTTTTGCACCAAGGCCCAGCGCGAGGCGTTTTTCCACCAGGTCCCTCAATTCGAAGAGATGCTGATCAAAGACGGGCTGCACTTGATCAAGCTGTGGCTGAATGTGGGCCGGGCCGAACAGTTGCGCCGCTTTCTCAAACGCGAAAGCGATCCGCTGAAGCATTGGAAACTGTCGCGCATCGATGTGGACGGTCTGGCGAAGTGGGACGCCTATACCGATGCCATTGCCGAAACGTTCGAGCGCACCCACACCAAAACCTCGCCCTGGCACGTGATCCGCACCGATGACAAAAAGCGCGCGCGTCTCGCGGCGATCCAAACGGTTCTGTCACAGCTTGACTATGGCGGCGCGGCGGGCGCGCCCGATGGCAAGATCGCAGGCACGCCAAAACGCTTTGGGCTTGTTTAGTCCTTCGGGCAGCGCACATACCAAGCCAAGCCGCCCAGAACGGACCCAGATGCCCGACCAAAGCAGAAAGAGCTATCACCACGGAAACCTGCGCCAAGCCTTGGTGGAGGCGACCTTAGAGCTTGTGGTCGAGAAAGGCCCCGAAGGCTTTACCCTGACAGAGGCTGCGCGCCGCGCCGGTGTATCGCCCGCAGCCCCCTACCGTCACTTCAAGGGCAAAGAGGATATGATCGCCGAGGCCGCGCGCCAAGGGTTCGAGATCTTCGCAGATCTTATGGAGGAGGCTTACAAACGGGGCCAACCCTCGGCCATGGCCGCGTTCGAGGCCACGGGCCGGGCCTATCTGGCCTTTGCGCAAAAGTTTCCCGGTCACTACATCACGATGTTCGAAAGCGGCGTGTCCATTGCCGGCTCGTCCGAGCTAAAGGCCGCATCCGACCGGGCGTTTGCCGTGCTCACGACCGCAGCACATGATTTGTCTGCCCATTTGCCGCCCGAAAAACGGCCCCCCGCCTCGATGGTTTCTCAACACATCTGGGCGCTCAGCCACGGGGTGGTTGAGCTGTTTGCCCGCGGCGAACCCGGTCGCCGTTCGTCCTTCCCGCCCGAGGATCTGTTGGAAACGGGCGTTGGGATCTATCTGCGCGGCTTGGGGCTGGTGCCGCCCGACATCTAAGGCCGTGGCCGGACCATGCTTACTCGCTTACGAAAAAGGTTGTCGTGGCTGGCACAAACTCAAACTTCGCGTCCACAAAGCTTTCGCGCCACGGCTCGGCGGCAACGATGCAGTTGGCGGGTCTTTGGGTCAACGCCGCTTCGCTTGCGACCAATCCCGAGAAGGCCATGCTGCGGGTCAGTTGCACGCCCCCCACTTTCACAGCGGTGGAGGCCAAGACCTGGCGCGTCAATTTCGCCAGCTCACGCCCCTCTATCGTATGCGAGATGCAAAGCGCCGTATTTCCCGCGCGCTCGCGGATCGAGGCAAGCATGACAATCGTCGTCTCGCTGCCCTCCCAATCGACGCCATAAAAGGACCCATTGGGCGAGTGCAGGGCCGAAAACGGGTCGCCCCCCGGCGAGGGAACGCAAGCAGTAAGACCCAATGCCAGCCCAGCCACAAAGACGCGAAAATTCAAGTGATTCATACCGATAATCCTGTGCTCAAGTCCGTTAAGGGTAGACTGCGGCTGATCGCGCTGGGGATGCGTCAAACGGCCCCAGACCGCCGGGTTTGCGCAGGCAAACCACACCTCGATTGGCGTGTGTTGCGGAGGGGAGATTGGCCCCTGTCCCAACTTGCTGTAGACCGATGGCGGTTAAAAAGGTGCCGCGCAAAGATGCAACTGGAACAACGATGTAGGGATCTGATTCACGAGCTTGCCTTGGCCGATCCGGCGGAGGTTTTGAGGATCGTCCCGCTGACCGGCGGGGTTGCGTCCGACATCGCGATGGTCGATCTGGGTGCGCGCAAGATCTGCGCGAAATTTGCCCTACCCAAGCTGAAGGTCGCTGCAGACTGGCGCGCGCCGGTGCACCGCAACGGGGCCGAATATGCCTGGCTCTCGGTCGCCGCAGCCGCCACCCCACGCAACGCCGTACAGCTCTACGGTCGCTCGGCAACAGCCCATGGCTTTGCGATGGAGTATCTGGAGGGGCCCGATGTCTATCTTTGGAAAGATCACCTGTTGCGCGAGGCGCCAATCCGGGGCGAGGCACAGGGCGTCGCCACGCTCTTGGGGACGATCCAAGCAGTGTCCAGCAAGCCCGTTTTTGATCGCACGCCCTTTGACAATCGCAACGATTTCCATGCCCTGCGTATCGAACCCTACCTTAGCCATACCCGAAAGGCGCACCCCGCCCTCGCGCCACATATCGCGGCCCTGGAGGGCCTGCTTGGCCAAAGTGAGCAGGTTTTGGTCCATGGCGATGCCAGCCCGAAAAACATCCTCCTTCGCGGCCGCGCGCCCATCCTTCTTGATGCGGAATGCGCGACCATGGGGGACGCGTGCTTTGATCCAGCCTTTTGTCTGAACCACCTGGTCTTGAAAGCCGTGCATCTGCCCGGTGCGAGGGCGCAGCTTTTGGCGCAGCTCTCGGCGTTCTGGCAAAGTTACGCGGCCCATGTGGTCTGGGAGGATGCGGGCGCGTTGGAACGAAGGGTTTGCGCGCTGCTGCCCGCTCTCATGCTGGCCCGCGTCGATGGCAAGTCCCCTGTGGAGTATTTGTCTGAGGCTGCTCGCCAAGCCGTACGCGACGTGTCTATCCCATTGATCACCCGGCCCCTAGACCGGCTGGACCAGATCGCCGACCACATCACCACCCATCTGTCAGGACGGACCTTATGAGCACAATTCAATCCATCACCGGGCGCCGTGTGTGGGACTCCCGTGGCCATCCGACGGTCGAGGTGGACGTCACTCTAAGCACCGGCCTGAGGGGTCGCGCCATTGCGCCTGCGGGTGCGTCGCGCGGCACGCGCGAGGCGGTTGACCTGCGCGATGGCGGTCAGGCGTTGCGCGGCAAGGGCGTGAACGGGGCCCTTGCGAATGTGAATGGCCCGATCGCCCAGACCTTGGTGGGGCAAGATGTGCGCGGGCAGGCTGATTTGGATGCGCTGTTGCGGCATCTTGATCCTTCTCCTCTCAAATCTGGGCTTGGCGGCAATGCAACCGTGGCGACCTCTCTGGCAGTTCTGCATGCCGCGGCGGCGGATGCGGGAAAGCCGCTGTGGCGGCATGTGGCCGATCACTATGGCCGCACTCCGTCCCTGCCTTTGCCGGAGATCCAGATCTTCGGCGGTGGGGCCCATGCCGGGCGGAGGGTCGATGTTCAGGATTTCATGATCATGGTGCCCGGGGCGGCCAGCTTTGACGAGGTCATGGAGATCACAAGCGAGGTCTATTTTGCCGCCGGCGACATTATGGCCGCTCGGGGCACCCTGGCAGGTGTCGCCGATGAAGGGGGCTGGTGGCCGCAGTTTCGCAGCAACGAAGAAGCCTTGGAAACCTTGGTGGGCGCCATCGAAAAAGCAGGCGAGACCCCTGGAGAGCGGGTCGTGATCTCGCTAGACATTGCCGCCTCGGAGTTTGGTCAGAACGGGACCTATACCCTGGCCTTGGAGGATCGAAAGCTGGACAGCGAGGGTCTGATTGACCTGCTGGGCGGGTGGATCGAGGCCTACCCAATCGTCTCTGTCGAAGATCCGGTGGGCGAGGATGATCAGGCCGGCATGATCGAATTTACCCGCCGGTTTGGCGACCGGGTGCAGATCATTGGAGATGATTACCTGGTAACCAATGCGCAGCTTGTGCAGGGCGCGGCCGATGCCAAGGCCTGCAATTGTGCGTTGATCAAAGTCAACCAAGCGGGAACGGTCACCGAGGCCGTAGAGGCGCTGGAGGCGGCACAAAACGCCGGTTGGACGGCGGTGGTGTCTGCCCGCTCCGGCGAAACGGAGGATGTCTCCATCTCGCATCTGAGCATTGGGCTTGGCTGTGGGCAGCTAAAAGTCGGGTCCTTTCAACGATCAGAGCGTATGGTTAAGTGGAACGAGTGTTTGCGGATCCAAGATGACTTGGGCGCCCAGACATTTGTGGCCGGCGCGCCATTGCGCGACACTTGGTGGGGCAAGCGCGCCTAACGCCCCGCATGGTGCCCTGCTGCCAGCTACACGGCAATGCTATGGTGATGAGGGTCCAAAAGGGTTCGGTCCAAATGGCTTGCAATCACCCGAGCGCAGGCCATCAGACCGGGCTTGATGGCCAAGGTGCCGCCACGCAGATCCACAAGATCGGGAAAGCGGGTTTGCAATGTCGCAAAGACAGTTTGCAACTCGGCCTTGTGCCCGGGAAACCTGGTCAAAATTCCGTCCGCGTTAATCGCGCCCTGGCACAAAACACCGTCGATCAAGGCCGCGAGAAAACGGTCCGTGTGCGACAGGGCAAACCCCTTATGGTCCGCCATATCCAAGTTCGCCCAAGGCTATGTGCAGAACGCGGTCTCAACCTCGGCCTACACCGCGCGTATTCTGCGCGATGGGGTGGCGGGCCATAAGGGGTTTGCCCTGTC
>JBCBNR010000264.1:0-4564 GCA_039821665.1 Pseudomonadota bacterium | reverse complement strand
CTGGACCGCTGTTTCGGGAATCACCTTTCAGGCCACTACAGCGGCGGCACAGATCACCTTTGACGATAACAACAGCGGTGCGTTTGCCAACACATTCTATTCCAGCGCCCAGGGTCAGTATCTGTCCTCGGTGAACGTGGCGCAAAACTGGGTGGGGTACAATTCAGCCGGATTTCTCAACCGCGATACCTATTACTTGCAAACCTATATCCACGAAATCGGGCATGCTTTGGGTTTGGGTCATGCGGGTAACTACAATGGCGGGGCGAGCTATGGCTCGGACGCGCTGAACCCATCGGAAAGCTGGCAGCTTTCGGTCATGTCTTACTTCGATCAAGCGGAGGCCACGGGCGTCAATGCTTCGTTCGCCTATGTCGTCACGCCCATGATCGCGGACATCGCCGCGATCCACCAAATCTATGGCGCGCCGGCCGGGGTGAACACGGGGGCCACCACCCATGATATCGCTCAGTTTTACACCGACCTCGATGTGCAACAGTCCATAGCACTTTCAATTGTGGACGCCTCGGGCCGGGATCTGTTGGATTTCAGTGGTCTGACCTTGGGTGTCACCGTGGATCTGGCTCCACAATCAATCAGTGATATCAGAGGGTTGATCGGCAATTTCAGCATCGCCAACGGAACCTGGATCGAGGATGCGCTGGGCACCGGTAATGCCGATACGCTGACCGGCAACGACCTGAACAACCGGCTGTGGGGTGAGGGTGGGCACGACATGCTCAATGGAGGCGCGGGCTATGACAAACTCTGGGGCGGCCTCGGCGACGATGCCCTGACCGGCGGGGCCGACACGGGCGATGTGTCGGACTGGCTGTTTGGCGGTGCGGGCGACGACACCCTGACCGGGGGCGCAGGCAATGACTTTTTGTATGGGATGGAAGACGACGACATCCTGATCGGCGGCGCGGGCACGGATGTCCTCCATGGTCATGGGGGCAACGACACCCTGGAAGGGGGCGCGCTGTCGGATCTTCTTATGGGAAATGCAGGGGCAGACTGGCTGGACGGTCAAGACGGCAATGACCGGCTGAACGGCGGCTCCGGTGCGGATGTGTTCCACAACGAGGGGGGCCTGAATGACGGCACCGACTGGATCCAAGATTTCGCCTATCTTGAGGGTGATATTCTGTCGATCGGCATCGATGGGGCCACGCAGAGCGATTTCGTCCTAGGCTATCAAGACTTCGCGAATGCAGGCATCGCCGGGGTGGACGAGGTGTTGGTGCAATACTTGCCCACCCGCGATACCATTTTTGCCCTGGTCGATGGCAGCACCGAGACGGCACTCCGGCTGAGCCTGGACGGGGGCACCACGTCCTTCGATCTTCTGGTCTAGGGGGGATCAGGGCAACACCAGCCCAAAGCCCGTGACGACACTATAGCCCGTGTCGCGATACTCGCGGAGATGGGCAAAGAGCCGTCCTTTGCCCAAGGACACCTCGCCGCCCATGGTCACAAACGGCTCGGACACAAAGCTGGTGTCATGCACATCCAAAAGGGCGGATGTGACAGAGGTTCTCACCCGCGCTACCGACACACCGGCCCCAAAGTGCAGCCTGCCTTGCACCGGGTCGCCCCCCCCCTCCACCGCAAGACCGAAGGACGCGGTGCCGCCCAGCGCGTTGATCCGCAAATCGATGGGGTCTTTGAGAATGCCCAGCCCCTCGGGCAGACGGTAGCGCAGGCGCGCAGCGTTTCCGCCAACCTCAGCCCACAAAACGGCGGGCCCGCCCATGGGTTGATCCCAACGCCGGGCGATGGTCAGGGCAATCGCATCCCCCCGCTCGTAAGGTGTGGCGTCAAAATCAAACAGATCATCCGAAGTCAGTGCAGCCGCCTCGCCCCGCGCGACGGTGGCAGTGGCCGCAAGTACGGCTTGGGTGGCAGGCGCGCTGCCTCTGAAAAACGCACGCTCTGTCTCTCGCAAGGCAAGCGGCACCTGGTGCTCGGACGCTGTGCCAAGGGTGACATGCGTACCCGTACACCCCCCCAATATCAGCCCAATCCATAAACTTCGCAGCACTTCCCTGCCCTTCTTTTGGAAAGCGTTCACACCCCCCGCCCTAGAGACGGGTCGATCTTTTGGGGGTTTGGTTAAATGCTAAACATTAAGACAACTCAAAGCTTCTTCGCGCTGACCGAAAATGACCTCTCGGTTGCGCAGAATTTTGAGCTGTCGCTCTATCCCGAGCTTTTGGTCCTCGACAATTTGGGCGGCGCTTGGACACCGCGCTCGGTCACCTCCACCCGCGTGGTGATGGAGCAAGCGGGCAACCTGTTGACCGTCGATGGCCTCAGCCTAACCGGCATTTCCAACTTCTCTCAGCTGGAAGAAGCCGTCGCCAACATCTCGGCCAGCGGGGATGTCACGAACATTTTTCTCGAAGATGCCAGCGGCGCGCTGCTGTTCGAGATCAACTTTACACAAACCGGGGTGATGCTGACGTCGGGCGCGCAAAGCCTTCAGGTGGTGGCCAGTAACCTCGACAGTCTGGACGACGTGGACCGGTTGAACGAGGCGCTGGCGGCTGTGTTTCCACGCTCGTTCCGCTTTCTGACCTCGGACGACGAAAGCACCCTTACCGCCACCCAAGGCCGCGCTGAGTTGGAAGCGCTGGGTGTCACCGGCATGCGCATGATGGACGGCCCGTTCGAGGCGCTGGACGTCACCATCACACCCACACTTTTGATGATCCGCTCGGATGGGTACGAGACGCGGGTGACCGGCACGTTCGACCTGCTCGACTTGGACGGTGTCTATGCCCTGCTCGCCCAGGTGGAGGTGGATTTAGCAGCGATGGTCCGCAACACCGATGTGCTTAGCCTGTCGCCTGTGTATGCCAGCTTTCCCATCACTCAGATTGAGGTGCGCAGTCCCACCGAACAGCTGCTGCTGATCACCGGCGACATCGCAGGTGCTGCGATGGGCACCCAAGATCAGGCCTCCTCTCTTTGGCTGCTGGAAGGGGGGGCAAGTGACGATGTGCTGACCTATAGGGTCGACGCGCCCGAGCTGGCCCAACACCGGTTGGACGGACTGGCGGGTGACGATCAAATTAACGTGGATCTTGACCTCTACACGGCCGAGCAGGCGCGGCGCGTTGCCGACAGCTCCCCGGCACTGGCTCTGCAATTGGACGGGGATGCAGGCACGGACACTGTGCTGCTGACGACAACAGGGGCTGTGGATCTGGACGTCGATCTCGGCGCAGGAACCTGGTCTGCGGGCACGCCTGATGCCGGCACGATCACCAGTATTGAACGGGTGATTGTCGATACCGCGGGCACCGCTGATCTGACCCTGGCCCCAAGCGGGGGCACGGTCACGCTGATCCACGCTGTATCTTTTGCAATGACGGGCAGCACTGGGGTGGACCAGCTTGACCTCTCGGCGTACGAGCTGCGCGATGGCGCTGGCACCGTCTTGCAAACGAATCTCGCGCTCAGCGACTATATCGCGAACGGCTTTTTCGTCGAGGCTGGGCCGGGTGGAGTCTACACCGCCAATGACGGGTCCATCAGTTTTTCTGACATCGACCAACTGGTTCTGGCAGACGGGGTGTACGACCCCCTCGTCCTGGAAGGCGACAGTACCTCCGGCGCCACCGCAGGGGGGGACGTGATCGGCAACACCGGCAGCACCGGTGACCAGGTGCTCAATGGCGGCGGTGGCGATGATTTTGTGAACGGGGGTGCGGGCAACGATACCTTGCGCGGTGGGGTGGGCGATGATCGCCTGGTCGGGGCCACGGGCGCCGACACCCTGTTCGGGGGCGATGGTGCGGACATTCTGAACGGGGGCGACGGGGACGACTTTATCTTTGGCGGTGATACCGAGGCGGACCTGCGCGACGTGGTCTTTGCCGGGGGCGGCAATGACATGGTCGAGGGCGGATATGGGAATGATGACCTCTACGGGATGGACGGCAACGACTCCATCGATGGCGGGCCGGGGGCGGACACGTTGCAAGGGCAAAACGGGGATGATGTGCTCAGCGGTGGAGCCACGGCGGATCAAATCTTTGGCAATGCCGGGTCTGATTTCATCAATGGCGGGTTCGGATCAGACCGATTGAACGGTGGGTCCGGTGCGGACCGGTTTTATCACCAAGGCGATGCGGGCCATGGGTCGGATTGGATTCAAGACTATTCGGCCCTGGAAGGAGATGTTCTGTTGGTCGCTCTTCCCGGTGCGGGCGAGCCTGACTTTCAGGTCAACATCACCAACACCGCAGGTGCGGGCGAGGCGGGCGTTGACGAGGCGTTTGTGATCTACCGACCAACGGGCCAGATCCTCTTTGCCCTGGTGGATGGGGCCGCCCAGACAGAGATCAACCTGCGCATCGCTGGCAGCACAACCACCTGGGACCTGCTGTAGCCCTGCGCACAAACCAGGGCGACCCAAAGCGGTGCAAAGCGTGCGCATATGGCAAAAATGCCCACGCCGGCCACTCCAAGATAGAGCCGTCCGCGAACCACTTCGATCAACAGCGGGATCTACGGGGTGCGCCGCGCTCCAAGCACCACCAGACCCCGGGGGTAG
>JBCBNR010000263.1:0-4573 GCA_039821665.1 Pseudomonadota bacterium | reverse complement strand
GCTGCCATCTGCGCCAGGTCATCCGGGGTGAATAGCCCGCTTTCGGTGACCAAAAGCCGCCCCTTTGGCGCAAGGGGGGCGAGCGCGCGGGTGGTGTCCAACGTCACCTCAAAGGTCTTGAGGTTGCGATTGTTGATGCCAAGAAGGGGCGAGCGCAGGTGCGCCGCACGCTCCAATTCTTCGGCGTCATGCACCTCCACCAACACGTCCATGCCCCACGACAGGGCCGCATCTTCCAGCTCTGCGGCTTGAGCGTCCGAGACGCTGGCCATGATGATCAAGACGCAATCGGCCCCCAGCGCGCGGCTTTCGGCCACCTGCCACGTGTCATAGAGGAAGTCTTTGCGCAGGCAGGGCAGGGGCACGGCGGCGCGTGCCGCCACCAGATAGGCGTCGTCACCCTGAAAACTGGGGCCATCGGTCAGAACAGACAGGCATGTGGCCCCACCCTGATGATAGGCGCGCGCCAACGCGGGCGGATCAAAGTTGACGCGGATCAACCCTTTGGAAGGACTTGCCTTTTTGATCTCGGCGATCAACCCATAGCCGGTGCTTTGTGAAGCCTTCAGTGCTTTGGCAAAGCCCCGTGGCGCGCTGGCCTCGCGGGCTGCGGCCTCCACCTCCGCCAGAGGGCGAGCGGCTTTGCGCGCGGCCACGTCTTCCAGCTTGTAGGCTTTGATGCGGTCGAGCACTGTCATTGCGCGGCCTCCGATGTCAGTTTGGCAAGGGCGGCGACCTTCGCCTTGGCCGCGCCACTGTCCAGGCTTTCGGCTGCCACCGCAACGCCCTCTTCCAACGTGGCCGCGCGCTCAGCGATCACCAGGGCCGCACTTGCGTTCAGCAGAACCGCATCGCGGTAAGCTGAGGGTGCGCCGTCCAAAAGAGCGCGGAACGCAATGCCGTTTTCCTCGGGCGTGCCGCCTAAAATTGCCTCGAACGGGTGGGGGCGCAGGCCCGCATCCTCTGGGTGCAGTTCGCGCTCTGCGATCTGTCCGTTCTGCAACTCGGCCACATAGGACACGCCGGCAATCGAAAGCTCGTCGGTGCCATCCCCGCCATGCACCAGCCAAGCCCGGTCCGAGCCGAGCTTGCCCAACGTCTCAGCCATCGGGCGGATCATCTCGCGAGCAAAGGCCCCTGTCAGCTGGCGTTTGACCCCGGCTGGGTTGGTCAAAGGTCCCAGGATGTTAAAGACGGTGCGGGTTCCAAGCTCGGCACGGGCGGGCATCACATGGCGCATCGCGGGGTGGTGCATGGGCGCCATCATAAAGGCGATCCCCACCTGGTCGAGGGCCGTTTCCACCACGTCCGGGCCGACCATCACATTGATCCCCATCTGCCCCAACGCATCCGCCGCCCCGGATTTCGAGGACAGGTTGCGGTTGCCATGCTTGGCCACCACTTGGCCTGTGCCCGCCACCACAAAGGCCGTCGCGGTGGAGATGTTCAGCGTGCCTTTGCCATCCCCGCCAGTGCCTACGATGTCCATCGCGCCATTGGGCGCTGTGACGCTGTTGGCGCGCGCACGCATCGCAGCGGCGGCGGCGGCAAACTCCTCCACCGTCTCGCCGCGGGTGCGCAAGGTCATCAAAAAGCCGCCCATCTGTGCGGGTGTTGCCTCGCCATCCATCAGGATCCCAAAGGCTTGGGTCGCCTCGGCCTCGGTCAAGGCCCGGCTGGCCGCTGCCGCGATCAGGGGTTTCAGCGCGTCGCTCATGCGGGCAGGGGGCAGGTGTCTAGAAAGTTGCGCAAGAGCGCGTGGCCATGTTCGGAGGCGATGCTTTCTGGGTGAAACTGCACGCCATGGATCGGCAAATCCCGGTGCGAGAGGCCCATGATCGTCCCATCCTCCAACTCTGCCGTGACCTCCAGCGTCTCCGGCAAGCCGTCCCGCGCCACCACGAGAGAGTGGTAGCGAGTCGCGCCAAACGTCGAAGGCAGGCCCCCGAACACACCTTTGCCCCCATGGCGCACGGTGCCAAGCTTGCCATGGACAATCTCGCTGTGGCGCTGGACCTGTCCGCCAAAGGCCTGACCGATGGCTTGATGGCCTAGGCAGACCCCAAAAAGCGGTATGCGCGTCTCGGCCGCAGCCGCCACAAGGGCCAAACAAATGCCCGCTTGGTCCGGATCGCAAGGACCTGGGCTGAGCACTATGCCCGAGGGTTTCAGCGCCATCGCAGACTGCACATCCAATGCATCATTGCGATGCACCGCCACATCTGCCCCAAGTTCGCCAAAATAGTGCACCAGATTGTAGGTGAAGCTGTCGTAGTTATCGATCAGCAGCAACATTTTAACGCGCTCCGTCCAGGGTTCAGGCGTGCTTTTAACTGGCACACCAGCTTGGGCTGGGTATACATGCTCTTGAAGCAGGCGGGTGGTCAAGACCTCAAGACCAACGGAAACAAGCGGGCGCTGAATAAAAGTTGTAACCCATGGAGATACCTCACTCCCCCTCTCGCACCGGCGGCTTTCTGCGCGGGTTTTTCTACGGCGCAGTGCTCAGCATTGTCGCCCTTGTGGCGTTGTCGTTGATCTATCCCGTGGGGGCGCAAATCCAGTCGGACGGGCCGCCGCAATTGTTGCCAGTGGACACAGCACCCACAACACCCGTGCCGTCGAATACCGACAATGCGGTTTTGCCAAGTGCCACGGTGCCGGAATTGCAGCAGATTGCGCGCGCCACGGGTCGTGATCCATCGGCGCCGCGCGCGCCCGATGCGGACCTGTCGCCCTCCGGCCCGCGTCTTGCCCCGAGCGGCAGCCTGTCGCCTGTGGCCGATGGCGGCCCTGTGCGCTTGGGCCGTTCATCCGGTGGCGGGTCGACCATTTTGCGCAATGACGCGGACCTGCCACGCCGCTCGCAAACCAACCCATCCCAAGGCCAAATCGCCGTGGATCCCACCGATTTTGACCAGGGCGTGGCGCTGGACACGACCAGCGCCGCGGTGCCCGTGGTCGATGATGGCACGGCGCGCGCGCCCCAGGGCGCACTTGCGGCCGGTGGCGTCCCGCAGGCTCAGACGCCAAGCGCCGAGCCACCCCAATCCGCGCCGGTGGCGGCTCAGGCGGCTCAACCCGCACAAACGCCCACCCCGGTTGCCACCGCCTCGGCCGAGCAAGTGGCCACCGGGCCAGCCCCGCAAGTGGCCGCAGCGCAAGCGGCCCGTCTGGGCAATGGCGAGGCGGCTGAGGCACCGCGGGTCGACGCGCCCACCGCTCAACCCACACGGTCCGAGCGGGCACCGCAAAACCCACCCGCCCCGGTGGAGCTTGCCACAGCGGGCATCGGCCCTGCGGTTCCGGCGCAAGCCGCCCAATCCGCCCCGACGCCCCGCGCGCCCGACGCGGTGCCCAGCCTCAGCCTTGCGGAGAACCCAGAGACGTTGGAAACAGAGGTGACTTTAGGCGCGGGCATCCGCGCCTCTCAGCCCAAGAACAAAAAGGCCATGGCCGCGGAAGTGCAGCGCCGAGTCGATGCGGCCCAAAAGCGAGAGCAGCAGATTGCAGGGGCCACCCCCGGCCCGATCCGCAGCGCCGCCGCCACGCCCCAGGGCGCAGGGCCGAGTTTGGGGGCTGAGCAGACCACCTATCTGAACACCTTGCCGGTGCAGACCCTCAACTACGGCACCGCGTTTCGGACCAACCGCATCCCGTTCACGGCGCCGGATGACCGCCCGCTTTTGTCTATCATTCTAGTGGATATCGGCAGCGAGGGCGTCTCCCGCGATGCGCTGCGCGCCCTGCAAGTGCCCGTCACCTTCGCGGTAGAGGCCAATATGGTCGGAGCCGCGGACGTGTCGCGCAACTACCGCGCCTTGGGGTTTGAGACGCTGGCGATGATGCCGTCGGTTGGGGATCTGGTCTTTGACAAAGGGGATGCCGCATTCGATCTGGACCGCAACATTGGCGCGCTTTTGGGCGCGGTTCCCGCTGCTGTCGGGTTGGTGGACCGGATCGATGGGCCATTGCCGCTTGATGCCAATCTCACCCGCTCCACCCTTTCCGCATTGCAGGTAACGGGCCACGGGCTGATCACACACCGCTCACGCGGGTTGAACCAAGTGGACCGTCAGGCCCGCTCGGTCGGGGTGCCCAGTGCCGCGATCACACGGGTGATCGACGCACGCCCGGGCAAACAATCGGTGCGTGTGGCGCTGGACCGTGCGGTTTTGGACGCGTCCAAGCTCGGCGCCTCGGTCGTGATCGGGCGCACGGATACCGAGACGACCACGGCGCTGATGAGCTGGATCTTGGGACCGGGTGGCAAATCGGTGTTGCTGGCCCCGGTGTCCGCCTCTATCGAGCGGCTCAGCCGCTAGGCACGGACGTCTCTCAAACCTTTCCACAGGATGACACGTGTGGCCCTTCCTTAGTGCGCGATTGACACAGCCAGGGCATGGTCGCTGTGCGACGTCTGACGTTGCGGGGCCGCACGACGATAACGTCACGCGATGTTGAGCCTCACAAAACTCAGGAGATGACCAAAATCTTGCGCTGAGCTTCTCGACCCGTCGCGCGGTCGCTAGGGCCAGTGCGGCCTTGGGTGTCCCAGTCCGCGCTTCACGCG
>JBCBNR010000262.1:0-4595 GCA_039821665.1 Pseudomonadota bacterium | reverse complement strand
GGTGGGGGCAATCAGCGCAGACGCCGAGATGCGCCAATATCAGACCTCGGAAGAAGCCTATCTCGACCTGCAATCGGGCCGCATTGATGCGGTGCTTGTGGACACAATCCCGGGCGAGGAATGGATCAAGTCTGACCCGCGCAATGCGGATTTCGCACCCGTGGCCGACAACCTTTACGATTTTCCGTGCTTTGGGGAAGGCATCGGCATCGCTGTGCGCAAAGACGAGGATGACCTGCGCGAAGGTCTGAACGCGGCGATCAAGGCGATCCGTGCTTCCGGCGACTACCAGACGCTGAGCGAGGAGTATTTCGGCCGCGACATCTACGGTCCCGAGACAGCTAAGGAGACCCAGCTATGGAAGACCTATGGGCCTATCGTGGGCTGCTGATGCAAGGCACCCTTACGACCATCACCCTGGCGCTCTGCGGACTTGTGGTGGCAGTGGCCCTGGGTCTTCTGGGGGCATGGGGCAAGCTATCAGGGTCGCGCGCGGGTCAGCGCGCGGCCAACGCTTATACCACGATCGTGCGCTCCATCCCTGATCTGTGCATGATGTTGTTGCTCTATTTCGGCGGCCAGACCCTGTTGAACCAATTGGGTCAGGCCACCGGGGCATGGGAGTATCTGGAGATCAATCAATTTGTTGCCGGCACGATCACCATCGGCATCATTTTTGGTGCCTACATGACCGAGACGTTTCGGGGGGCCTACCAGTCAATTCCCAAGGGGCAGTTTGAGGCCGGAACCGCCATCGGTCTAAGCAAGGTCGGGCTGTTTCGCACAATCACCCTGCCGCAACTTCTGGGCTTTGCGATCCCCAGCCTTGGCGTGAACTGGATGGTTTTGCTCAAAACAACCGCCCTCGTGTCGATCATCGGGCTTCAGGACGTGGTGTGGTATGCGCTGTCCGCCGGTCGCACGACGCGAAACCCGTTCACCTTCTTTTTGGCTGTGATGGTGATTTATCTGGTGCTGACGTTCCTGTCGGAACTGGTTCTGCGATACCTTGAACGCAAATACACAGTTGGCAGAGGGGCACGGGCATGACCGAAGACACCCAGACCGATCCTGTTGCCGATTTCATCACAGCGCTGACGGAGTTCAGCGAGACCAGCGCGCCCTTGGACTTTGTCCTGATCGCTCAGAACTGGGAGCTTTTTGCCAATGGCATCGTAAACACACTGACGCTGGTAACCCTGGCGCTTTTCATTGGGATGTTGATGGCGATCCCAATGGCCATCGTCAAAGCTGAGCGCTTGCCGGTTGCCTCTCAACTGGTCACAGCGTTTGTCTATGTGTTTCGCGGCACGCCGCTGCTCGTCCAGGCCTATCTCATCTACTATGGGCTTGCGCAGTTCGAGGCGGTGCGCGACTCGATCTTCTGGCCCTATTTGCGAGAGCCTTGGTGGTGCGCCTTGTTCGCGTTCTCCATCAATTCTGCGGCCTATCAGATCGAGATTTACCGCGGCGGGATCGACGCGGTTCCGCGGGGCGAGGTTGAGGCAGCGCGCGCCATTGGCTTCTCACGTCTGGGCGCCTTGCGCCATGTGGTCTTGCCGTCCGCCTGGCGTCGGTGTTTCCCGATGTGGGGGAACGAGACGATCTTCTTGCTGCACGGCACGGCGATCGCCTCGACCATTACAGTGATCGACATTCTGGGGGCCGGGCGCCAGCTCAACGCCCGGTACTACCTGGCTTATGAGGGCTTCATCACAGCCACAGTGATCTACATGATCCTGATCTTTATCCTCACGCGGTTTCTAAACCGGGCAGAACGCGGGCTGATGCGACATATGGGTGAGGTGAAGGTGGTCAAAGCCCCCGCCACAGGCCTACCTGGAGCGGGCCTGCCGGGCTAGTCCGGCAGGCGACGGCCCGGGTTGCCATCGGCCTTGCCGCGCGCGGAGTTTACCGGTGTGCGTAAGGCGAGGCAGACCGCGCGCTAGTGGCGCGTGTTTGCCAGGAACTTGTCGAAATGCTCGGACGAGCCTTCGCGGAAGACATCCGTCGGTGGGCCATCCAGATCAACCTCGCCTTGATGTAGAAACACGACCTTTGACGAGACGTCCCGCGCGAAGTTCATCTCGTGGGTCACGACCAGCATCGTACGCCCTTCCTCGGCAAGGGAGCGCATCACTTTGAGCACTTCGCCCACCAGTTCGGGATCAAGAGCCGAGGTCGGCTCGTCAAAAAGCAGAACGTCCGGGTCCATCGCCAACGCGCGGGCAATCGCGACGCGCTGCTGCTGACCGCCGGAAATCTGGGATGGGTAATAGCCCTTGCGCTCCAACATACCGACGCGGTTCAACACGGCCTCCGCCTGTTCTTTGGCTTGCGCTTTTGGCGTGCCCAGAACGTGGACGGGCCCGTGCATCACGTTTTCCAGAACTGTGAGGTGGGTCCAAAGGTTAAAGCTTTGAAACACAAAGCCCGTGTGCTTGCGCAGCTCACGCACCGCAGCTTCTGGCGCGCGCCCGCCGTCGAGCGTGATCTCGTGCGCGTTGATCTTGATGCTGCCCGCATCCGCCGTTTCAAGGAAATTCAAGCAGCGCAAAAAGGTGCTTTTGCCAGAGCCTGAGGCGCCCAGGATTGAAACCACATCCCCTTCGCGCGCCTGAACCGAGATGCCTTTTAGGACATGAAGCGCCCCAAAAGACTTTTGAATGCCTTTTGCCGTCAATCTGACCGGCGCTGTGTCTTGGTCTGCCATCGGGAGTTCCTCAAACCGTATTTTCAACATTCGATACAGTTGTCGAAAACAAGTCAAGAAAATGCTGCTCAGCAGCCCTGGGAACCACAGACCTGCCCTTTCAAAAGGCATTTTGGCGGGGTCTTTAAACTGTGTGCAATGGTCAAAGCCGAACTGTGAAACGTGGTTCACATCACTCGCTGGTGGCACAAGGATGCCAATGCAGGCGGTCCCGGTCGGACTTGAAGCCGCCAATGACGCACCATATGCGTCCAGGTCCAAAGCCGCGCGCCCCGCCTGCACGGCGGCTTGTGGCAGGCGCGGCTTTGGGCGCGCATAGGGTTACGTTCGCGTATCCCTTGACCCTAGCAGCGCATGTTTGCGCCATTCGCGTCATAGATCGGGCCGCCCAGCACCTCGGCGTCATACATCTCGCCCAGGATTTCCACATGCAGCGTCGTGCCAGGGATTGCGTGCTGGGCCGCAACATAGCCCATCGCCATCGACTGGTCCACGCGGTGGGCATAGCCGCCTGAGGAGACATATCCCACCGCTTCGCCATCTTTGAGGATCGCCTCGTCATTGCTGACGTCGATGCCATCCACATCGATGGTCAGGGTCACAAGCTTTTGCTTGGGTCCCGCGTCGCGGATGGCTTGTGTGGCCTCTTTGCCAACGAAGTCTTTCTTCCAGTTGATGAAGGCATCCATGCCGCTTTCCACAGCATCAAAGTCAGGACGGAATTCCAGCGTCCAGACACCCCACCCTTTTTCCAACCGCATCGACATCAGCGCGCGGGCGCCGTACCAGCGATAGCCCAGATCGGCACCTGCGTCTTCGATCGCCTCAGCAAGGCGCAAAAGGTATTGCGGCTTGCAGTAGATCTCAAAGCCAAGCTCGCCAGAAAAGCTGATCCGGTTCAGGATCACGGGCACCCCGCCCACGAAGGTTTGGCGCAGGTCGCGGAACTTGAAGGCCTCTGCGCCGACGTCTTCGCGGGTGATCCGGGCCAGCAAGTCGCGCGATTTGGGCCCCGACAGTGCGATCCCATGCCACTCATCAGACACATTGGCATAGGTCACATCGGCTGGCAGGTCTTTTTCGAACCAACGGCGGTGTGCGTCTTGCATCGCGCCCGAGCCAAACAGCATGAAATGCTCTTCGCCCAGACAAGCGACCGTCAGATCACCGTAGAGCTTGCCTTTGGGTGTCAGCATCGGCGTCAGCGTAAGGCGGCCCGGCTTTGGGACGTAACCCGCCAATGTGCGGTTCAGGTACGCCCGCGCACCCGGGCCCTTGAACTCATGTTTGGCAAAGTTGGCGATTTCGATCCCGCCAACGGCCTCTTGCACGGCCTTTACCTCGCGCGAAACGTAAGTGTGGCTGCGATTGCGCTCAAACGTCGGCACCTCATGGGCGTCCTCAGCACTGTCGGCGAACCACAGGGCATTCTCGAGGCCGAACCCCTGCCCCATCAATGCGCCTTTGGCGACCAGACGGTCATAAAGCGCTGTGGTCTTTTGCATGCGCCCCTTAGGAAGCGTCTCATTGGGGAAGGTCATCACGAAGCGGCGCTCGTAGTTCTCAGAGCTTTTGATGGTCCCCCAATCGGGCGTTGCGAACTCGCCAAAGCGCACGACATCCATGGCCCAGACGTCGATGCTTGGTTCGCCGTCGATCATCCATTCGGCCATGGTCAGACCAACGCCGCCACCCTGGCAGAAGCCCGCCATCACGCCTACGGCAACCCAGTAGTTCTTCATGCCCGGCACCGGGCCGATCATGGGATTGCCGTCGGGGCCAAAGGTGAACGGGCCATTGATCATGTCCTTTATGCCGGCCTCTCCAATGGCAGGGATGCGCTCAAACGACATTTCCAACCGGTCCGCGATCCGGTCCAAAT
>JBCBNR010000261.1:0-4633 GCA_039821665.1 Pseudomonadota bacterium | reverse complement strand
CTCGGAGAACGCGCCTGCGGTCTATGCCGCGCTGACGGGGGCAGGCGCTGTGCCTGCCGGGCTTTACGCCCAAACGTCCATGCGCATCGAAAAGGGGTTTTGCGCCATGGGCCACGAGTTGGACAGCGATGTAAGCCCACTCGAGGCTGGGCTGGCCTTTGCCACCCGCAAGACGGGCGGGTTTGTGGGGTTTGAGGCGATGGAGGCGCGGCGCGCCGCCGGGGCGGTGCCGCAGGTCGTCTCGCTGATATTCACCGATCAAACCGCGGTGCCCTTGGGGCATGAGCCGATTTATGCCGCGGGCGAAATCGTCGGCCAAACCTCTTCGGCCGCCTATGGGTTTCGCGTGGATGCACCCGTCGCCTTGGGCCACGCCAAAGGACTAGAGGCAGGCCAAAAGGTGGAGGTGGACATCGCCCGCACACGCTTTGAGGCGACCGTGCGCTTCGGTGCGCTGTTCGACCCCACTGGCGCGCGGATGCGGCCATGATGCCCCTGGACACGAGGCCCCTTTGCGCGCGCAATGGGCGCACCGTCTAATCGGTCGGAGGACCGCACATGTCGCATATCTTTCCGCGCTCCATGACCTCTCCGCCCCCGCGCGCGGCCCGGGCCAAGGGGTGTTACATCTATGACGAGACGGGCAAGGCCTACCTGGATGGCTCGGGCGGGGCGGCGGTGTCCTGTCTGGGACACGGGGACAAAGACGTCATCGATGCAATCCAGCGTCAAGCGGGCGAGCTTGCCTTTGCCCATACGGGCTTTTTCACATCTGACCCGGCGGAGGAATTGGCCGATCTCTTGGTGGCCCATGCCCCGAGCGGGCTAGGCCGGGTTTACCTGGTCTCGGGCGGGTCCGAGGCGACGGAGGCCGCGATCAAGCTTGCGCGTCAGTATTTCGTCGAGCGTGGAGAGCCCCAGCGTCAGCACCTGATTGCCCGGCGGCAAAGCTATCACGGCAACACCCTGGGCGCGCTGGCCGCGGGCGGCAATGCCTGGCGGCGCGCGCAGTTTGCGCCGTTGCTGGTGAAGGTCAGCCACATCGCACCGTGCTATGAATACCTCGACCGTGCGCAGGGCGAGAGCGCCTATGACTATGGCCAGCGCGCCGCCCAAGAGTTGGAGGATGAGATCCTGCGCTTGGGCCCCGAGACGGTGATGGCCTTCATGGCCGAACCCGTCGTGGGGGCGACCATGGGGGCTGTGCCCGCCGTCGAGGGGTATTTCGCGCGCATCCGCGAGATTTGCGACACCTACGGGGTGCTGCTGATCCTCGACGAGGTGATGTGCGGGATGGGGCGCACCGGTCATCTGTTTGCCTGCGAGGCGGACGGGATCGCGCCCGACATTCTGTGCGTGGCCAAGGGGCTTGGCGCAGGCTATCAGCCCATCGGCGCGATGCTGTGCTCGGACCAGATTTACCAGACCATCGAGGCGGGCAGCGGGTTCTTCCAGCACGGACATACCTATCTGGGCCACCCGGTGGCGGCGGCGGCGGCGCGCGCGGTGGTGGGCAAGCTGGTGGAGCACGACCTCAGCGCCCGCGCGGGCCGTATGGGTCAGACGCTGCACGCGGCCTTGAACGCCAGGTTCGGACAGCATCCTAGTATCGGGGACATTCGCGGGCGCGGGCTGTTTCTGGGGCTGGAGCTGGTGGCGGACAGGGCCACCAAGGCCCCGTTCGACCCCGCCCACGGATTGGCCAAACGCATCAAAGCTGCTGCGTTCGAGGCGGGGCTGATCTGCTATCCCATGTCCGGCACCCGCGACGGCAAACACGGGGATCACGTTTTGCTGGCCCCGCCCTTTATTTTGCGCGACGCCCAGGTGGCCGAGTTGGTGGACAAGTTGGACAGCGCAATATCCACCGCGCTGTCCCAAATCTAAGGGTCGCCCCGCCCGGAACGACCCGCCGGGTTAGGCGTCAGCGCGTCCAGTACTGGGGGATCAGGCTCAGCAAGAAATCCCCCCCATAGCCCGGGAAGGCCTCTTTGAGCATCGCAGTTGCGGCCTCGGGGGTGGCGGCGGTGGTCATCGCCTCGTCCAGCACTTTGATATAGGCAATCGCGGTGTCGAACTCGCCCCGGGTGGTGGGGATGCCATGGCCCACGAGCAGGGTGTCAAAGGCCGGATCATCGCGCAGAGTTTCCAGCGTGGCGATCCAATTTGCCCGGTCGACGCCAGGGGCAAAGAAGATGCCGTTATACACCAGATCCTGAACGATCGCGACTTTCTGCTCTGGCAGCACGGTGACCAGCATATGGGGCGCCTCGGTGTTTTCGTAGTGGCGAAACTCTACCGGCACGCCGGACATCTCGGTCAGGCCCAAGGTCACATCGCCACCGTTCAGCACGTTGGTGGGCTCGGGCCAGTCGCCGCCCGTTGCCTCGGCCCGCAGCCCCTCGCGCACTTGGGGCAAGGTGTCGAAGGTCACGCCTTCGATAAAGGACGCCCCGCCCCAATGGTCTGGATGCTCGTGGCTGATCACCGCTTTGCCGACGGGCTTGCCCGTGGCGGCAATCAGTGCGCTCACCTCTTGGGCGGTGGGCGGGATCATCGTGGCGTCCACCACCAAAAGCTGATCCTCAAACTCCACAATATGGGATGTGACATGCACCGCTTGGGGTGGCGAGACGTAAGTATGGAAAGTCACCCCCCCGGTGGAAAAGCTGTGCACGGTGCCCGGCGACAGCTCGCCCTGGGCGCGGGCGGCATTGGGGGTAAGGGCCGTGCGCAGCAGCGCCGCGGCACCTAGGGTCAGGGTGGCCCCGCGCAGCACGGCGCGGCGGGACAGGGCATGCGTTTGGGATGTCATCGGTGTCTCTCTTTCTTTCTGTCTCGGTGCGTGGATGGGGCCAAAGCTGGCTTCGTCGCCTCCCCCCCGTGCGGAAACACTAGACCGGGCATATCGTTTTGATTATCGTCTAATCTTAGGCTACATCTTTCGAAATTATGGAACAATGATCGACCAGTATCGCGGTTTGGCCGTGTTCGTGGCGGTGGCGCAGGCCGGCAGCTTTAGCGCCGCAGGTCGGGTGCTCAAGCTGTCCACCTCGGTGGTCAGCCACCACATCGCGAAACTAGAGGCAGGCCTCGGCACGCCCTTGTTCTTTCGCACCACCCGCTCGCTGTCGCTGACGCGGGAGGGCACGCAAATATTGGATGCCGCCACACGCATGGTCACCGCAGGGCAAGAGGCGCTGGATGCCCTTTCGGTGGTCAGCGACCAGCCGGTGGGAGGGTTGCGCATCACCTTGCCCGCCTTTGGCAATCGCAGTCCGGTGCATCGCCGGATCTGGGAGTTCGCAAGGGCATATCCACTGGTGCACCTGTCGGTTCACGCCAGCGACCGTCAGGTGGATCTGGTCAAGGACGGGTACGACATCGCCATTCGACTGGGAGAGTTGGCCGACAGCGCGCTAAAAACCCGTCGCATCGGCCGGTTCGAGCGTGTGCTGGCCGCGGCACCCGCGTATCTCGCGACCCATGGCCCAATCCGCGACTTGGACGATCTGGCCAAGGCAACCTTTATCAACTACGCCATGCTGCCCCCAGTGTTGACCCTGACGGACGGGGCCGAGACGGTGACGGTCACCCCTACGCACAGCCAAATCGAAGTGGATTCGATCACCGCAGGCCGGGGGGCTGTGCTCAGTGGCCTAGGCATCCAAAACCTGCCGCTGAGCGAGGTGGAGGCGGATTTGGCACATGGCACCCTGGTGGAGGTGCTGCCGAAATGGCGACTGCCCGCCTTGGGTGTCTTTGCGGTGTGGCCCGGCTCCGGTCCACAAAAACAGCTAACCCGGCGCTTTATCGACTATCTGGTGGATTGAGCGCGCGAGGATGTGGCTGCGGCAAATGCTCGCAAAAGCATTAAGCGTACTGTATTTTACACGCACAGGTTGTATCTTGTAAGGAATGTCCCCTTTGTTGTGTGGCTTTGCGATGACCCAAATCGTGCGTGTGATTTATGCCTGCCCCACCCATCACAGGGCGCTGAGCTGCGGAATGGCACTGCTGCATGCGGGCCTTGTGCATGGCATGACCACCAATCTGTGCCGCGAGGAAGAGCCCTGGCGCTCGTGGCCCGGGTTCCACGACGATACGCCCTTGGTGCTCAGCACCCATAGGGGCCTGCTATCCCGGCTGGAACAGTCCTTGCCGACGATCTGCCCGGACGACCCTCCCAGACGTGTTGGCGCATTGGTCCTGGGACGGCAGACGGGGGCGTGGGCCGGTGCGCAGGTACGCTCCAACCCACCGGGGCGCAGAAGCTGACACCGGCATACGCCCGACCGTCACGCCGGTTGCAAAACCGCATCCTGGCGCGGCCGTTCGCTCTGCGGGTCATAGGGCGCTTGGTCGCGCACGACGGCCGCGCGCGGGGTGCCCGCGATCACCACGTCCAAGCCCGTTCCGGGCCGGGCGCATGCGGGATCGAGATAGGCAAAGGCAAGCACTTTGCCGACCGTATGCCCATAGACGACCGAGGCCGTGGCCCCAACGGTCTGGCCCTGGTGCAGCACCGCCTCCCCCCCATGTCCGTCGATATCGCCCCGCGGCTCGATCTCTAGAAACGCGCAGACCCAGGTCTTGCTGTCCCCGTTCAGGCTGGCATCTTTTCCCACGAAGG